>CAJXUM010000468.1 GCA_913060855.1 uncultured Lewinella sp.
TCTACACTATCCTCTTCGTCGGCAGCGTCAGATGTGTATAAGAGACAGATCTATTTGCTCCCTTTAATACTTATTTCTGGTCTTGGGTCAAGCAAGGTCCTCATGGGACAAAACCCCGGAAATAAGGAATCGGAATATAAAGTTGTGATTAACCACGAGGAACAATACTCAATTTGGCCTTCCAATAGGAAACCCCAGGAAGGGTGGAAGGACACCAAGATAAGTGGAAACCAGAACAAGTGCCAGAAATATATAAAAGAGGTGTGGACCGACATGCGTCCTTTAAGTATCCGCAAAATGAAGCTCTCAAAGAATGCCGAATACCACGTAGTCATTAATCATGAGGAACAATATTCGATTTGGCCGGCAGCACTTGGCCTACCTAAAGAATGGAAGACAACAGGTATAAAGGGTAGCATAGCAAAGTGCACGGATTATATAGACAAAGTGTGGACCGATATGCGGCCCTTAAGTCTGCGTGAAAGTATAAAGCGAAGGAAGAACTAGCAAGCTCAGATGGGGAGAAACCGCTTAGCCAAATATCATGAAACCGCTACAATTGAAAAGGCTCACCTTTCTTTTAACTTCATCAAATTGGGCATAAACGGCGGACTTAGATCGTATCTAAGTGCTTCTTCCGCTACATTTCAGCATCCAGCGCCTTCATCCGGCTACTAAGTCGCTCGACAATTTCGGGATATTCAGCTGCGACATTCCTAGTTTCCCCGATATCATCTTTCAGGTTATACAGGCTTGTGGGGAATTCTCCGTCTTCCTTTTTCCATCCGCGACTTTTGGCGATGTGAAGTTTCCAGTCTCCTTGTCGGAAGGCTTCGAGGCTTCCATCTCTTCCGTAATAGAGTAGTTCAAAATCCGCTGCGATCATCTTACTAGGTTCAAATAGGATCTGACTTATATCACGCGCATGCCTATTAAGTTTGTCGGGCACACTGCCCCCAGCAAGGGGAACAAAAGTGGGCAGCAGGTCCATGGTAGATACGGGCTGATTGCTAACCACTCCTTTGGGTATTTTGGCCGGCCAGCTGATAATGCCAGGTACTCGCATCCCACCTTCCCAGGTAGTCGCCTTACCACCTCTCAAGGGTCCGGCCGTGCCTCCCTTTTCTCGCCAATTCGCTGGCCCGTTATCAGAGGTAAAAATGATAATAGTATTGTTTTCTAAGCCCTTTTCCTGGAGTGTCTTAGTGATTTCGCCCATGCTCCAGTCTAGCTCCTGTATCATGTCTCCGTACAGTCCTCGCTCGCTAGTCCCTCGAAATGGTTCTGATGCATGCCAGGGTAAGTGCGGCATGTTGTGAGCGACATAGAGAAAAAAGGGATTGTCCTGATTTTCATCGATAAACTCAACAGCGGCTTCCGTCCACATCTTGGTCAGGAAATCCTGATCAGGGCCATCGTCTACTTGTTCTTTATTTCTGAACACCGGAAGTGGAGGAGATTGAAATTCGTTGTGTTTGTAGTAATGACCGTCCATATCATTAGAATAAGGCACTCCGTAGAAAAAATCAAAGCCCTGCTCATTGGGCATAAATTCCTCCAAATGTCCCAAATGCCATTTGCCAACGCAAGCCGTGCTATACCCCAAAGGCTTTAATAATTCAGGAAAGGTTACCTCTGGTGGAGACAGCCCGTGTTTGGAATACGGGAACAGTACCGCCTCGTGGAGTTCTACCTGCTTGGGATATTTCCCGGTCAGCAAAGCCGCCCTGGAAGGGGTGCAGACCGAAGCAGCGGAATAAAAATCAGTAAACTTGATCCCATTACTCGCGAGTTGGTCGATGTGCGGGGTTTGAAAATCCGTTGCGCCATAGCAACTCAGGTCTCCGTATCCTTGATCATCGGTGAAGAAAATGATGATATTGGGGCGCTCTTCTGTAGGCTCTTTATCGCTATCACAGGCTAGGAAGAATGCTGATACTGCAAGGAGGATAAGCATAACGAGCACATTGGGTTTTCTGCCGTCAGTAAGGGTGGCTAGCTTGTTGTTCGAATTAAACATTTGCAAATGGATATTAGGTATAATGGACTTCAATGAATCATTGCTAAATAAAATCAATTCCCATAGTCTGGGTTAGGATCGGGCATGGCTACCCGCGTTTTCCTTTGCCATCTTTTTAACTTCGAATACATGGCTTTTACTTTCTTGGGGTATTTGTCCTTCAAGTTTATGGTTTCACCTATATCCTCTCTTAAATTGAACAGGCTTATGGCTTCACTTTCAAATTTTCGGATCAATTTCCAATCTCCTTCGCGAATCGCTGCACTCATTGATTTTTCTATCGTGCGATGATGTGGGAAATGCCAATATATAGCCCTGTCAATCTCAGTCTCTTTTTGGGTGAGTAATGGCCATAAACTTTCTCCTTCCAGGCCTTTATATTTCTTCGGTGAAATACCCACGGCTTCCAGCAGCGTCGGAAACAAATCAGGACTGGTAACGGCCACTTCATTTTTCTTATTTGCTGGTATTTTACCAGGAAAACGAAAAACCAATGGCACGCGAATTCCTCCTTCATATACAGAGCCTTTATTGCTGCTCAGGGGTGGATTGCCCTTTATCCCTCCATTGTCTGAATAAAATACCACCAGCGTATTCTTTTCTAAACCCAAGCTTTTGATCTTGTCCAGGACTTTTCCTACATTCTCATCCAGTTTATCCACCATGGCCAGGTACTTATTGCCCTTGTATTTGTCTATGGTCTCTTGTGGTGCCTGTAAAGGAGTATGCACGGTATAGGTAGACAGGTACAGTAAAAAAGGCTTTTCTATGTTTCGTTCCATAAATTGGCAGGCCTCTGTACCCAAGCGATCTGTCAGGTATTCATTTTCGGGGCCATCACTAAGCGTGCCATTTTTATAAGGTGAAAAATAATTGGCAGGTTGACCATAGGCACATCCTGCAATATTGACATCAAATCCTTGCTGGTCGGGATGAAAACGGGGGTCTACAATCCCATTATCTGTCTTTGCAGAGCCTTCGCCCGACAAATGCCATTTACCCATAAATGCCGTGCTGTACCCGTGTTCTTTTAGCACTTCGGCAAAGGTCACTTCTTCTAATGGCAAACGATCAATGAAGGCCGCTTCCCTCAGTTTTTTCCCTTTGCTTAGTTTCCTCACATATAGTTCCATGCCCATACCTGGAACATGGCAGGTCAAGTGCAAACTTGATGGATATTTACCGGTAAGTATACTTGCTCTAGTGGGCGAACATACCGGTGAAGCAGCATAGGCATTGGTAAACTCCATGCCTTCACTAGCCAAACGGTCTATATTAGGGGTTGTGACACCAGCCTTTTGATTCCTAAAACCGACATCAGAATAACCCAGGTCATCTGCGAGAATAAAAACGATATTGGGTTGGGCTTGCGCTTGTGCATTTGCACTTGCAAAAAAAGATAGGAATACCAGAAAAGTGCCTAATAGCCTCATCGTAAGATTAATTTGTTATTCCATAGTGGGTCTATACCATGGAATTGTTGGTGTAAATCACGTAATAATGGCGCGTTTAAAACAAGTCTTTCACTACTAGACATTCAGAAGACAGAAGACAGAAAAGAGACTGCTGAGGTGGGGCTTCTGCCTTGTATCTAGCCGATCTCTCCGCTGGCTTCTGGCTTCTTACCTCTCCCCTTGTCCCGCAGTGTGTTCAGGTCTGATCCACATGCAATGTCCGCCTCCAGAAGCTATTTTCGCTCGGACGATAGCTCCTTTTTTCAAGCTTCCTTTTCGCACTCGATAGGCCTCCGGATTCGTTTTGCAATCGGTCTCTTCCGTGTCTTCGTAGTAGGTCACCGTATAGTTTTGCCCTTCCGCTAGAAAGTCCATCGCAATATCCAACACACCGCCTTCATTATGCACCGAGCCGATAAACCATTCCTGACCATGTCTTCTGGCAGTAGTAATATATTCGCCCATTTCAGCCTGAAGGATCTTACTTTCGTCCCATTTTCCCACAGGTAGTTTTTGAATAAACTCAAATAGATCGCTCTTGGCTTCATAGGCCTCGGGTGCATCAGGGATACAGACCAAGCCACTAAAAACAATCAAGGTACGAGCTGTTTCGCCCGTCGCTGTTGTCAGTAATGAGTTCAATTTTAAAGGTCCTTTTTCACGTCCTCCGGCATTGACACCTGAAATATCGAAAATACCGTTATTCATGTCCAGCGGCCCTTGGATGGCATTGATGAGGGCCATTTTTATAAAGGCTATTGGGGTAAACGCACGCCTGGAATCTTGCTGGGCGTGGCAATACTCCCGGGTAACTGCATTGGGATAAGTCCTGCTGATACCTGTAAAAGGAACTGGGCTATCGTGAAAATCGATTAGTAAATTACTTTCCGCACTAAGGCGAATCGCTTCTCTGGTAAAAGGAACATTAGTCCCCATAAACCCATACTTAATGCCTTTCATTCCAAGTGATTGGTAATAAGGGAATAGTGCGTCGTCTCCATAATTCCCTTTTCGTCGATCATAATAAAGCAGCAACGAAACCCCTTTTTCTTCGGCATAGCTACTTACTTTTTCTACATCCAATTTAGCCGAAAAAACGATAGAGTCAGGAGCTACATCAGTATACCAAGAATCGTCGATCAAGAAATATTCAATTTCCTTTTCCGCAGCAAAATCAATAAACCTAAGATAGCTTTCGGTATCAATGCCATAGGTAAATCCATCTGGAGACTCATAGCCATGTACTCTCCAATCCCATAGTGTTTTCCCTGGCTTGATCCAGGAAGGATCTTCTATTTGGCAAGGTGCTGCCACATTGAGCGGAAGTGTATTGGTGACGAGGTCTCCTAGCTCTTCCTCCATGAGAATTACTCGCCATGGAGTAATGAGCTTCTTTTCCGCTGAGGAAAAGGGGTTGTTGGCCATCAGCTGTCCGCTTTGTTTATCGAAACCGAATTTAATCACTCCAAATCCCGGTGCACTGACCAGATCCGATTCAAGGAAGGACATGAATTGTTGCTGATGGGTCTCAATGACCAATGGCATTTTCCAGGCCAGTTCTACAGAATCCATTTTGGACAAAGACCCCACTTCAATAGGCCCGATCGGCTCTCTTTCTCCGGCTGGCATAAAGAATTGATCCGTTTGTGACAGACCATATTCCATAAAAAAGGAGGGTTTGCTTTTTTCCGGCACTGCTGCCACTTCAAAACGAAAGGCTACCCCTTTGTCGTAAGCACGAACATACAGTGTCGCCGGTATCCCTTCATAATCGAGGGAGATGGTTAACTCCTTATAATGATTGATCACTTCGCTGAACTGGCCCCATACCGGATTCCATTTCTCATTTACTTCGGTGATATCTATGTCCATCACTTTTGCCTGCCGTTCTGGAAAAATGGAGAGTTCAGATGCTGCTATCACCTCTTGCCTGTTCCAGTTAAGTTGGTAGCTTAGTCCCGGCCCCTCGTCCGCAAGATTTATCCGGATTTTGCCATCCGGAGAGCTTACTGCCGATTCCTGTGAGGTTGCACATCCCGATAAGGTGAGTAAGACGCCAAATAACCAAAAAAGGCCCTTAGGTATTTTAGAAATGCTGATCATTGTATTTGTATTAAGCGCATTAGCAGATAAGATGCTACTCATATGACTTTTTCCACTGTGTTCAAAAACATCGCCACATTTTCGAATCTCATTACTTACTAACTCCCTATATCACTTTAACTTCAATAAACGATAAGTTAAAGCTGTCTCTTATACACATCTGACGCTGCCGACGAAGA
>CAJXUM010000469.1 GCA_913060855.1 uncultured Lewinella sp.
ATCTACACTATCCTCTTCGTCGGCAGCGTCAGATGTGTATAAGAGACAGCCGTCTAATTCTTCCGTAATAATAAAATCAAGTTCAACTAAAGTCTCTTTAAAAGAAACTGATGGAAATTCATGCCTTAAGTTACTAACTATTTCTTGTTGATTCTCTGATCCATAGCCAATCAAGAACGCTAAATCCAAAGCTAAAGGTTCATACTCTAAAAACTTATCGACGTAGCCGAAATAACTCTCTTTTCTATCGGGAACTACATCACCAAAAGCAAGCACCGCATATTCCGGATAAACATAATTAATGCGGGCGGTTTGATTGCCCTCAAAATTAGCTTGACATATATGAACAATACGATTGGCTTTCACCCCAAGCAGGCTTCCCATATCGAGCGTCCATTTCTGTAATCGCCGATTCCATTCCACCTTCCCGTAAATCGGCTGAAAGTCAATAGCGGGCTGGCCGAGGAAATTATGACTATGTAGTTGGCTTTTCTGGCCTTTTACATCTATATCCGGTAATTGTTGAACTTGGTTTTCTAAAAAGACGGCTAAACGTTCCTGTAGTAGGGGATAGGAAATGGCATCGCGACTTCTAGTCAATACTTGAATCAAATTTTCCGTAAATAAGCTGCTATCTCCTTTTTCATAGGCCGTTTCATTCTCATAATCACAAGCCACCATCAATACAAAGGTAGCTTCCGTCATAAACGCCTGCCAGGCTTCCATGTTGGGGATATAAGGAGCGAAAACATAGTCCTCCCATTCTCGGCGAGGGGCAACAGTAGAAATACCTTTGGGACGTAAACCTTCTCCTGCTGTTTCTTTTGTCTCTAAATCACTGGTTCCCGTATCCAATATAATGATAGGATGAAGTGCCTTCTCCTTATCTCGACACAAAAGATACACCACCTCATCGATCGTCATTCGCTGCTGGTCATAGCAAAGTAGCGCGGGAATGGTATTTTCTGGATTGGGGCTTTGTTCTTTTTGCCCTAGGCCAGAAAAGTAGAAAATGACAGCATCTCCGGTCTCCGCACCCTCGACGATCTTTGTTAGAGTATCTACAATCGTGGCCTTGGTGACCGCTCCACTTAGGTTTTCTGAAAGCGCTGGTACAGGCTGCCGCTCTAGGTAGGCCTTTAGCCTTTCGGTATCGGCTTTTGGTGCCTGTAGACTAGGTAGGGGCGTTGGGTATTGATCAATGCCAACTAATAAAGCATGCACCTTCTGCGGAGGTCCAACATTTGGTTTTACTACTGGAGCGACCGATGCCCAGTAGGCCTGGAAGCTTTCCCACAAGGGGATATAAGGGCGATTCTCTGGACCTATTTCTAAGCTCTTCCCTCCTTCTATTGATTCATAAGTGATGACTTGTGTCGAAGGTTCGTACTGAACGAATCGATAATGATCCTCCGATGACTCAAATGGATTGAAGCTAGCATCTTTGAAAAGGAAAGGAGTATGGTCTCGCAAGGTGTAAAGTTGGGCGAGCTTACTTAAGTCTTGATCAATGAGACATTCCAATTGGGTTAGCCAGCTTAATGCTTGATAGTTTTGGTTAATGACTTGCTGTAGCGTAAATTCTGCTTTAGGATTTGATGGAGATTGAAAATTATCAATTAAGGTGGGAAATGTCAGCGTTTTGGACAAACGTATCAAACTTTCTAGCTGTGGCTGGATTTCTTCAACTAAGAAAGTGATTGAGGGCAATTCCGCTAGCAGCTGGAGTATTTCTCGACTGGTCTTCGGAAGTGTTAGCCAATCCGCTTGTTGCAATTTTTGATCTAACCGTAGAGAGGAAAGTAGATGTACTCCTTCTTCACTTCTATCAACTATTTGTTCAAGAACACCCAATAAGAGAATATTCAAATAAGAAATACTGATCGAATAACAAGCCAAGGTGGTCTCCAATTGTTTATCTGCCGATGATATCTGAAATAAACGCTGAATGGCATTCCCTAATGGGATAGGAAAGTTTGCACCGATAAATTCTACCTTTTGCTCCCTTGATGCACCTCGAGAATCTAGATAGGCGACTTCTTTTGGATGGAAACGCCCCGCCATCTCCAGTAACTGTTCCAAAAAGCCAGATTGGTAAACAGCAAGGTCAAATTGAAGAGAAGCATCGCCGAAGAAAGGCTTGAAATAGGACAAATGACCAGAGAGATGACCATCAAGAGCTTCGATCAATGCGGGGTCATTGCTCCCTTTGTATTGATCTAATAAAGGCTCCGTTGGCCAGGTGGTACCTAACTGCCCGACTAAGCGCGTTTGCCAATAGCAGTTTTCAACATACAATAAGAGCGTAGGGACATCGGAGACCATACGCAAAATTTGAATTTCACGCGAAAGTGTTGTACTCTCCGGGGCATTAATCCAACTATTATCTAACTGGAGAATGACCAGATGAGCGGCTTGCAATTCAGTTGGCCAGTCTTCCGCTTGCTCTATTTTATTCCCTTTTGTTCCCTCAGATTCTACCTCATGCACGTAAAGAGAATATGGAATGTCTTGTCTTTTGAGTACATCTTCATAAATAGCTATAGGTAACTGATTGTTAGCCCTTGAAACGAAAATGCGAAGTTCTTTATCTTCTCCAACTAGGTTTCGATGTGCTAAGGCTTTTTCAAGGCTTAGGTCAGAGGGTATCGACCATTCCTTACCGAAGTCAGCAAGCGCCTTTTCTATCTCTTTTTCTGCTACGGACGAAATCAAACCATTTTCCAAGAGTCGTTCGCGAAGCCGCAAATTCGGCCAACTGTTTTCAGACAGAAAAGCTTTCCCCTCACCTTCCGACGGACCAAACCAGACAGCCGTTTGCGAAGGATTAGCATTCCGCATCATCATTTCTTTCCTCGTCCTCCTAAGCAATTCTTGATGGGAAATAGGTAGTTCTCCCCATTCATTGAGATGGTGTAACAGCGAAGCGCTAAAGATGCCACTTCCTTCCCATTCCATAGACCGCTGCGTATTAGTGCAAGCTGAATAAATGTACCGTCCATCCGGATGGTGGGTGTCTATCCAGGCAGTGCTGCCCGCATGGGTATCCAGTAAAAGTGTAAACGATACGCCAGCAGGAATGCTACTATCTGTTAATAATCGGAATTCATTTTCAGCGATTAAACCCTGGGTGGGATTGGCAGCATCATAGTCATGTAGGATGATCGTATTAAAGGTTTGTCCATCTGCCTGATTTTGCCCGTGGCCGGCAAAGAAAAAGAAAATATGATCTCCCGCTTGCGCCTGTTTAAATTGGCGTTCCAAGACATCCAAGACCGCTTGTTTCGTGGCCGCCCCGTTTTGCAGCAAATGAATTTGCGGCTTCTCGGAAAATCGCTCTAATAAGTATTCTCGCCAATTATCTGCATCATTAACGGCACCCGTCAAATCGGGTAGCTTCGCGCTATCTTGGTGAATATCGATGCCTACCAAAGTCGCGAATAGTTGTCTAGGTCGTTGCGCCGATTGCTCGTTCTCAGCAGCTATGGCCTTATAGATCTGTTTTGGAATCGGTAGGTGAATGGACTTACTTCCGGTCGTAACTTTAGTTCGCTCCGAATTGGGTAAGGATTTGAATTTATCTACCGCCTCCTGTTGATTGCCTCGGATAAAAGCCTGCATTCCTTGGCTGTAGTCGACCAGTGTCCGAAACTGACTACGTTGTTCGGTCCGATTCAGCGCTACTTGCTGATCATCTATCTGCTTTAATAGCAGACTGATGCGCAATAGTTTCTGATGCGCAGATTGCTCCGCAGCCTGAGATAGCGCTTTTTTTAATTCATTAACTGCGGCCGTAGGATTGAAGTAGGCCAAGGCATTCCATTCCTGGGCTTCCCGGATCGCCGTCGTAACCGATTCTCCCTCCATCTGATAACTCCTGACATAACGCAAGACGAAGTCGGCCAGCCGTTTCATTAAATCCAGGTCTACATTCTGACTTGATATTTCATGATCTATTAAGGCGAGCAAGGCCGTTCTGATGGGCTGCCGCATCGCATATACCTCCACCGCAATTTCTTCCACCAAATCGGACAACAATACATCTGAAACGGCCATTCTATCAATAATGACCTTCTGTCCATCCTTGCGATTAAGCTGCCGGAAATTGAGCCATAATTTATAGACTAAATCCGGGGTTAAAAAGGCGGGGAAAGCAGCGATACAAGCCATCCAAAGATGCCCTTGTGCATAGCCCAATGTAGTTGCTTTTTGATGAAAAGCAACTAGCCTTTGATAGTCAAGGCTATCCTCGGGTAAGAAGGTCTTTATATAGGTAAATTCGCTCATGCTGATTTACCTCTTAAATGACGAATGGCAGCGCGAAAGCCCTGCTGATTGATCTCAAACATGGGCGTAATGGCTGCAATTTCTTCAGCCGTAGTTCCTTCCCACCGCTGCCTCGGTACAGGATTGAGCCAAACCATTTGTCGGACCTTAGGTAATAACTCATCCAAAAAATCCCAGGTATCATCTATACGCGCTAATTCCGTTTTTCCTCTAGCAGCCCCCGCATCACTAAAAATTAATACACGAGTCTGTTTGGCTGACACTTGCTGTAGTAGTTTCTCTTTTTGAATGGCCTTTGTCCGCGCCATATTGAGAAACAAATGCTTTTTGGGCACATCATGGAAATAGCAAACTTGAATGTGTCGACGATGTTCTGCTTGCTGTACAGTATCAATTAACTGCTGGGCCAGGGTGTGAAAAGCAACCATGGAGCCTTTATAATCTATCAATAAGAGTAATTTCAATTTGTCTTCATAGGTCTTATGATAATACACATTGCTCAAGAAGCCATCTCTAGCAAATTGCCGAATGGTTTGATGAATATCCAATTCATCGGTTAATCCAGTGGCCAAGGGTTGGCGCAAAAATCGCCAACTTTGCCGCATGTCCCGTTCATTGATGGGGTGATAGGCATCTGAGAGGATATAGGGATGCGAGAGCATAGATTCACTTTGCGCTTGTTCCTCTTTGAGCGCGACCCCTTGTTCGGCTTCTTGTAGACTTAATAGTACTTCTGCATTGGCTTCCGTCGTGGGCTCTTCCTTATCAGTGGTTGAAGGATCCGGTGCAGGTTCTTCCTTTTCGTCTTTATTGATGGGAGGTTCCTTGGGGTCCTCTTCCTTAGGCGTATCAACGGTTGTAGCCCCTTGATTTTGGCTATCTTTTTTGTCTGCTTGCTGGGCTTTTTGTTGTAAAAATAGCAACACCGCTGCCATCTCCTCTTCTTGCTGCTGCTCAAATAACCGCCGGAAAGCTACTTTTTGCGCTTCGGTTTTTAACCAAATCACTTCGCAGGCCAATTGCAAGGCTTGCATATCTCCAATCAAGGTTCCCTTTTCCACCGCTTCCAAGAGGGCATGGTATTCCGCTATACCCAAGGACAGCTTCAAACTCGCCTTGGTATCTTGAAATAATTGATATAGAAAAGGTTTTGGCATATTTTGTTTTATGTACGACGTCTTCGGCGTCGAATTTTTATCGCTTTACGGGGCTATAGAGGTTTGATGCCGTTGGCATCATGGGCTGGGTGATGGCTCCTCAGTCCCGCTCATCCCAACGGGATGCCACCTTCATAACTTGCGATGTCTCAGGCCTACCTCAGTCCCACCCATCCCAACGGGATGCAACCTCTATAACTTGCAATGTCTCTGGCCACCTCAGTCCCGCCCATCCCAACGGGATGCAACATCTATAACTTGCAATGTCTCTAGCCACCTCAGTCCCGCCCATCCCAACGGGATGC
>CAJXUM010000470.1 GCA_913060855.1 uncultured Lewinella sp.
CTTTTCTGTTTGCCCTTCGTTGCTCATCAATCGTGTACCGCAGGGTATACTTCTTCTTCGGGCCTTGTTCAAATAGAAAATAGACGCTTTAAAATTCGTAATGTAATCTTGCTTTGGTACTTGGTAGTTTGACGGAAATAAACGAATCAATTTTTTTGAAAGTTTTTGAAAATTATGCACACTTCTTTCTTACAGTCAGAAGCTCAGCAAAATATTAAAAAACTAAAATTGATTTATTAATTTTTTCTCCGTCTCTTTGAATAATTCAACCCGACTTTTATGAAACTTTGTTACACCTTACTGCTATCTCTAGCAGTATTTCAACTCCTTGGTCAGAACGCAAGCATCACTGGAAAAGTTAATGATGCAGAGGGGCAAGCTGTTCTTTTTGCCAACGTCGCCTTATTTTCCGCTACAGATACCTCTTTGGTGAAGGTAGAAACGACGAATGAGAAAGGAGAATTTGAGCTGAGAGGCTTAGCCGCTGGCACTTATCATTTACAAATCACCTATGTAGGGGCAAACGATTTATGGAAGCGGGATCTGCAATTGGCGGATGCTCAAAAACTAGATCTTGGCTTGTTGAGTTTTGAACCCGCATCAGTGGAGCTTGCACAAGCCACGGTTACAGCCACTAGAGCTTTGGTGGAAATTAAGCCCGACAGAACGGTCTTTAATGTTCAAGGAACGATAAACAGCGTAGGAGCCGATGCGATTTCCTTGCTCCGAAAAGCACCCGGTGTTACGGTCGACAATAATGACAATATCAATGTCTTGGGTCGCGCTGGTGTTTTGCTATATGTAGATGGCAAACGATTGCCATTGACAGGACAGGACTTAAGCAGTTATTTACAGAATCTTCCCGCAGAACAGATTGATCGAATTGATATCATTAGTAATCCCGGTGCTAGGTATGAAGCTGAAGGGAATGCAGGGATTATAGATATTCGTTTGAAGAAAGACAAAAACCTGGGCACCAATGGTTCCCTCAATACCACTTATAGCCAAGGCCGCTATGCTAAATCCAACTTAAATGCTAGCGGAAACTATCGGCAAAAGGCCTTTAATGCTTATGGATCAGTGGGCTTAGGAGACGGGGCTATTTTCCACAATATGGATTTTAATAGCACGCAGAATAACATATCCTTATCTGAAACCAATAGAGATCGAAACAGTTGGCAGAACTTCGACTATCGCTTTGGCGCTGACTTTTTTGCGGGTAAAAAACATACGATTGGTTTTTTAGTGAGTGAAAGACGGATGGAGGGCCAACGACGTGGCTTGAGCCGGATAACAATTGCCCCCCAAAACACACCGAATGCCTTGGATAGTATCCTGATTGCTAATACTACGGCAAATGACAAGCGACAACAGAATACTTACAACATCAATTATCGCTTCGATAATAACAAGGGGCGCACTATCAATATTGACCTAGATTACGGGAAGTACGATAATGACAGCGAGCGATTCCAACCCAATCGATACTTTGATGCAGCGGAAGATAAACTGTTGACCGAAGTCGTCAATAGTTTTGATACTCCAACGGATATTGATATTTCTACCTTCAAATTAGATTTTGAGGACGGACTTTGGGGTGGTCAATTCACTGCAGGTACGAAGTTGAGTCGCGTTGTGTCAGATAACTCGTTCCTGGTATATGATGTATTGGATGATTTACCAGCTATTAATGACCGACAATCGAATCGATTCGAGTATACGGAAAATGTATTTGCTGGCTATGTAAACTTTAGTCGGGCACTCAATAAGAAATGGAATTTCTCAGCCGGTTTGCGAGCAGAGCAGACCGATGCGACGGGTGATTTACAGGCATTCTTACCTGACTTGCAAGAACCTCCAGTAGAATTGAACTACCTAAGTTGGTTTCCTAGTGCAGGATTGACTTGGCAGGTAGCGCCCCAACATAGCTTGGCCTTGAATTATGGTCGACGTATCAACCGACCGGATTACAATGTCTTGAACCCCTTCAATAATCAGTTGAGTCAATTGTCTTACGAAAGAGGGAATCCATTCCTACGCCCGGAGATTGTAAACAACCTAGAATTGGGTTACACCTTGGCTTACCGCTATAACTTTAAAATTGGCTACAGCCGCACAAGTGATCAGATTACAAGACTCATTGGTCCTGACGAAGTGGATCCTCGGTCCAACTTTATCTCTTGGGAGAACCTAGCGGATCAAACTGTTTATAGCATGAATATTAGTGCCCCTGTACAAGTGAGTAAGGGGTGGAATGCTTACTTTAATGTCAGTGCTTCTCATCTAGATAATCAAGCCGATTATGGAGATGGTGCGATTGTAGATGTAGAGGTTTTCACTTATAGCATTTATCAACAACATACGATCGATCTTCCTGCTGGTTTCAAAGGGGAAGTATCTGGTTACTATTCTGGACCAGGCGTATGGGGTGGCGTATTCAAATATGAGTCCAGTTGGAGCTTAGATTTAGGTCTGCAACGCAAATTCCTACAGGATAAATTGAATGTGCGTGTGAGTGCTAGCGACCTTTTTTATGAAACAGGTTGGGATGGCGTTTCAAATTTCAACGGACTGATATCTACTGGCGGTGGCCGTTGGGACAGTCGTCGTGTGAGTGTCAGCCTGAGCTACCTTTTTGGAAACGAAAATGTGAAGTCGCGTAAGCGCAAGACCGGGCTTGAAGACGAGGCGGGTAGAGTAGGGGGCGAGTAGAGGTATTGAGACTGCGTAGAGACTATGCTTACCGAAATTCACGCCAAATAATTGAACACTGAGGCACTGAGGCACTGAGATTTATTTTTTATCTGTGCCGCTGTATCTCAGTGTTCAAATAAGGTTTAGCAGCATTATTGGAATTGCTGCATTTTGAATACCCCTCCTGCGAATGCCATTAAATTTAAACTCCTAAGCTAAAGATTTAGCAAACTGTGCTACAAGTCGTATTTTCACAAAATTTGTAATGTCTCTTATTTATAAACTAGTGAAATACCGACTTCAAAACATGAGGAAAATCGCTGTATCTCTTTTAGGTATGTGCCTGACACTGGCTGTGTATGGGCAAGACCAAAAATGGACGGAAGTCCCCTTAACTGACCTCTCTTCTTTTCAATCTCAAGCAGGTAACTGGTCGATCGTTGGTAGTGTGATGATGAATCCGACTATAGATATCCATCATACACCCAGTCCGCCAGAACCTGCTATTGTGGAAACGACAAAGAAAAAACGCAAGAAGCGGAAAAAAGCCGTCACTCCACCTCCCGCACCTCCCCCAATGCC
Source organism: uncultured Lewinella sp. (assembly GCA_913060855.1). GTDB lineage: Bacteria > Bacteroidota > Bacteroidia > Chitinophagales > Saprospiraceae > DT-111. The sequence goes on from CAJXUM010000470.1 coordinate 3,277, forward strand.
AAAAGCAGTGGAGTTTATGGCGGGTACAGGAATATTGATCAATAACAACAATCCTACGCAAAAAGACCACTTACTAACTAAATGGGAACATGGAGATATCTTGCTCGAACTGGAAGTAATGATCCCCAAGGGTTCCAATTCAGGTATCTATCTCCAGGGTAGATATGAGGTGCAGTTGCTAGATAGCTGGGGTAAGAATCAACCTTCTTTTTCTGACATTGGGGGTATCTATCGGAATTGGGAAGAAGAAAAAGGCCATATTTATAGTGGAAAAGCACCACTTAGTAATGCGGCCAAAGCAGCTGGTCTATGGCAGAAATTTGTCATTGCTTTTAAAGCCCCCCAATTCGACGCCAATGGCAAAAAGATAGCCAATGCCAAGTTTGTTTATGTCGACCTAAATGGCATTCGAATTCACGAAAACGTAGAAGTTCCCTTGCCTACTGGCGGACCTATCGATAAGCAAGAAGTTGCTATGGGGCCCTTAATGATTCAGGGTGATCATGGCCCTGTTGCGTTTCGTAATATTAAATATCAGTCATTGCAGGCTAATGATTTGGAACTGACCGATATAAGTTATCAATACTACGCTGGAAGACAGTCTAACCTAGACGGACTCTATAAGATAGAAGGCGAGCGAAAAGGAGCGTTGGAAGTATTGACTACAGACATTGGTAAACTAGCCGAACACTATGCGATTACTTACGAAGGAAGCCTTATCGCACCAGAGAAAAAGCAGTATCCTATCCGACTCAATTTTAGAGGAAGTATACGATTGCGGGTAGGCAATAAGGTCATAAGTAGTGATCATCAAGGAAATGGCCGAAAGACCTTTAAAGTTAATCTAGACAAGGGCGCGAATGATTTTGAACTAACTTACTATAAGGACGAAGCTTGGTGGGAACCTCAATTGGCGATGTTCGACATCGGATCTTTTCCTAATCCCGTCAAAGGAAGTAGTACGTTACCTACCAATTCTCGTCGTACGGGCCCAATCTACGTAGATGTGCAACGCAAAGCTAGATTGTTACGTGCTTTTCTCGATTTTAATGGCAATAGCAAGGACAGGTTAACGCATACGCTAGGGGTGGGTACGCCTGAAGGTACGCACTATATTTACGACCTAAAGACTGGAAGTATTGCTTGTACTTGGAGAGGCGATTTTATCGATGCTACTCCGATGTGGAACAATAGAGGCGATGGATCTTTTAGACCTAGAGGAGCCACCAATTACCTGTTTATGGGCCATTCTTTTGCTTTCTTATCTTCCGCCGATGCGCCATTCCCAAGCTTATTGTCAGAGACGGATGGTTTTAAGAATCTAGGTTATCAGGTAGATGCAAAGAGCGGGCTACCCAGCTTTCACTTTAAGCTAGATACGCTGGACTTACAAGATCAAATCCAACTGGCGATGGAGGGCAATGCGCTGCAGCGAACGATCAGTTTGACTAATGCAGAACAAGCCAGTGATTTGTACATCAAATTGGCGGAGGGAAGCATCATTGAAAAGGTAGAAGCCGGTATATATGTTGTGGATCAACGTTATTATATACACACATCGACTACTGATACTATCCAAGTAAGAGAAACTGCCGGGAAGAAGGAGTTGGTGAGTACAATGGCAGGTAAATCGTTCACTTATACAATCAATTGGTAATCCACATCATGAAGAATCTATATATAGCATTGTGTTTTTTATTGGCCTTGAGCGCTTCGGAGGTCGGCGCGCAAGAAAGTGATTATTATAAAATTGTCACCCTCCCGGTACCGGAGGGCATTTTATTGGAAGTGGGGGGTATGACCACGATGGACGATGGACGATTGGCACTGTGTACCCGTAGAGGCGATGTTTGGATCGTAGAAAATGCAGGGATGTACGAAGGACAGGCTCCTCGCTTTAGTTTATTCGCCTCGGGCTTGCATGAGCCGTTGGGTTTGGCTTATCGTGATAATGCCTTTTACATCGCACAAAGAGGAGAATTGACCAAATTACGAGATACCAATGGAGACGGGCAAGCAGATCGTTATGAAACGATTTATGATTGGCCTCTATCTGGACATTATCATGAATATTCGTACGGACCAAAATTTTTACCGGATGGCAGTATGATTGTGACGGGTAATGTAGCCTTTGGTAATGAAGAATGGTGGCGTGGTGAAAGTCGGGTGCCTTGGCGCGGCTGGACTTTGCAAATTACGGAAGATGGACAAATGACACCTTGGGCTACCGGCATGCGATCTCCCTGTGGTTTGGGCATCTATGAGGGCGAATTCTTCTATGCCGACAATCAAGGCGATTGGCATGGCTCAGGGGGAATTTGGCACGTAGAAAAGGGCAGTTTTACCGGTCATCCTGCTGGTCTTAAATGGGCAGGAGAAGAGAATTCTCCGGTTAAATTAACTGCTGAACAATTTTATGCACAGGTCGACAAGCGGCAAATCAAAAAGAACGGACGCTATGTAAAGC
>CAJXUM010000471.1 GCA_913060855.1 uncultured Lewinella sp.
ATGTGTATAAGAGACAGATCTAGAAAGGTTTGTTTGTCTTAAGAAATCGCAGAGCAAAATTACCTCTAGACCGACACCAAGTCAATGAATAGACTCCTAGATGTAAACCCTGATCATCCTAAGTGTTTTCAAAATTGAGGATCATATCTTAACTTCAATCAGGGCTAGTACTTCTCAATTTCTATTGATAATACTGCCTACGTAATTGCATTTGTAGTGATCGCCTAGAAATCTAAAACCTGCGAAGTACTTGACTTAACTATGACTGGTACCCCCCTTTTCTTAACCAGCTTACAAAACCGGTAGTAAGAGATTCTATCAGAGGTGTTGCACTCTACATCTAACTTTCTTCCGTAGATTCAAGGATAGAATTGGAACCTACCTCTCCGCCACCAGTGATAGTCTCTTCTTTCCCCAGTTCTTCCTTTAGCACCTGAATTGCTCCACTAATCCTCAACATGGAGGACTTTACATTGCTGATTTCTGCTTCTAAAGTCTGGAGTCGCTCTGCTCCTTTTTGATACTCAGCTTCTAGCTGCGATAAGCGATTTTGCAGTTGTTCTTTCATAATAGAAAAGTTGTAGTTCTTAAGGTTTAGCCAAATTTCGATAAGATGCGGGTAGCTGATCTACTATGCCAATCAGTTTATTATCTATAAATACCAGGAGACCTTTCTTTTTGGGAAGAGCTCCTCTCACTGAAGCTACAACTGCAGGGATATTGCTGGTGATCTTTCCTGGGCCAACTTCTCCATAGGCAAAAGAAATGTTTTTTGAAGTTAATTTGACCGGCAATTCGGCTCTAACAGGACCGACCGAAACCTCATAAGTAGCTCTTCCCGATTTCGATTTTATCGATAAATCACCATTAATTTTTGTCGTTCCCGACACAGTTAGATTTTTATTAACCGAAGTATTGCCACCAACACTTAGATTTTTATTCATAGAAGCATTTCCATCTACCTTTAGATCTTTGTTTATGGAGGCTTTACCTCCGATTGTCAAGTTCGAAGAGGATTTCAAATGGATAGAATAAACCGTTCCCTTTACATGGAGTTTCTCTGTAGGACTTGCAGTGCCAATTCCTACTTTTCCTTCACTATCTATTCTAAGGACTTCTTTCCCAAAACTTGAATTTGTGGAGCCGGTATAAAATGCGACATAGCCTCCTCCCAGCGTGAGTTCCCCAGATCTACTACTATGTTCCTCCCACAACTCTATAAACCCTTTGCTATCCTTTGGGTCTGTCTTTGTAAAGATTGCAAGCTTTTCTTTCTGTGGGTTACCCATTAGTTGATCAGCTCTAATATTCCCTGCAACTTCCAACTTTTCGTTCGGTGTAGCAGTTCCAATCCCTACATTTCCATTTTGATTAATTACCAACCTATTGTATCCATGATTCTCATCTATGGAGTCTGTTTGAAAACGAATATGGTTGGCTGAACTTATGATCAAATTGTTGTTTTCTGAGGTACCGTTTTCTACAAAACCGTTCCGATTAGTGATGTAGCTATTTGCGTATGCATCATTTCTCAAATGAAGAGCTGCTGATCGAGTATCATTATCGATAATCAGATCATTAAACTTCCATCTACTGTCTGGAATCTTATCATCTACTTCTTCTAAGCAAATTATCAAGTCGTTCCATTTATCAGTATCAATTTCTGATAGCGCTTCAATTTTTAATTGTCCAAAGTCTGCCATTTTTATGATTATTTGAGTTAAAAAGCAAAAGTCTCCCTATCCTATTTCGCCCCAAGCTTTGATTGATTTGACTAGTATATTACCAACATAGATTCTAATCCGATGTGGATTTACGGTATCATCCCATCTAAAGCTAATATCATGCCCACTACCTCTGGACCTAAGTCGTCCCCCTTTATGGCTTGTCGTACTTTCTAAGATATCCCCTTTCAGTATTTTAGCACTCAGGTTTCCTTTTATCACTGCAGAGCCATCTACTGTTAAGGATCCAGATGTTCGTAGCTGCTTGGAAAACAATCCTCCATTCACATGTAGTTTATGAGCTGGAGTGCTTATCCCAATTCCGACATTTCCATTAGCCTTCGATATAGTAAGTTTGGTTTGACCTGCAATAGAAAGTTTTAAGTCCTCGTCATATGCACCAATTTTCCCAGAATTAACTCGAATTTCCTTATCGAAGAAATATCTAGGGCGATTTGTATGGAAATGAGTATATCCATTATTCTTTGATCCAATATCTACCCATCCACTATCTGAATTAACTCGGATATGGCCTGCACTCTGGACAATTAAACGCTCCTTACCACTTGTTCCTAGAACTAATGGTGCCGAGTTGGCATTCATAATCGTCATTTTCTTCACACCTGCATTTCCATAACCTAACCATGCTTTTCTCCCACGGTCGAACCCTTCTGGGAAAAACTGTAGATAAGCATGGTTAGTCCCCTCTACATTTAATACTGCCGCATTTCCTTTCACGTGTAACTTACTCCTTGGGACCTCCGTTCCAACCCCTGTGTTTCCGTTTTTCCCAATTACCAACCTGTTGTATCCATGGTTAGGGTCAACAGAATCCGTTTGAAAATAAATGTTATTGGCTGAACTTATTGTCAGATTATTATTTTCTGAGGTGCCGTTTTCTACAAAATTGTTTCGATTGGAAATGTAACTATTTGCAAATGCATCATTTATAAAATGTAGGGCTGATGATCGAGTGTCATTGTCGATAATCAGGTTATTAAATTTCCATCTATTGTCTGGAATCTTATCATCTACTTCTTCTAAGCAGTTTACCAAGTCATTCCATTTATCCGCATCAATTTCTGATAATGCGTTAATTCTTAAGGGTTCAAATTCTGGCATAGTGAATATCTTTCAAATTATGGTAATAAGGTGTCTAAATCTATTGCTAGACGTACGGGCTTTTGTAACAATACTGTTGGGATATAAGCAGCATTGTCCCATTTTCCACTCGCATCATTGCCCGCCGGAGAGATCTCATCCAGGTACCCTTCAGTGTCTAATCCGTTGAAATGGGCCCAACTTAAATTCTCTTCCTTGGCTCCATCTACTTCTTGGTAGTCAACATCCAAGCCAAAACGCTGCTGGGATTGCCGCTCCTCAAAAACTATATAGTGTCGACGTGCTTGTGCCTCACTCATTGGAAAACCTAGACAAATAACGTCTGGTGGGAGGTTGGCTTCAAAGATGGGGTAGATCGGTTTAAACTCTTTCAAAGGCAAAAAAGAATCATTGAAAGTTTTCTGTGCTAGATAAATAACTGTATTGGGAAATTTCTTCAACACATCTGCCCGAATAACTAGTACCAGTTCATTTGCTTCCTGCATGGATCCATTCACCGAATGGGTTCCCAGTCGTGAGTCGGCCTTCCAAATACGCTTTTTAGGGTCAAATAATTTAGCGATATCTTTATCTTCATCTCTGGTAAGCAACCACCGCTCAATAGCCTCCTCATATTTCTCGGCAACTTCAGCTTGGTCGGCATGATTTATGGCATCTTCAATCTTTTCCCACTCCAAGTCGAGAGATTCTTGTAAAGCTATACCAATTGGGTGTGTTCGAAAAGTTTTCCGTTCTTCTTCATCGACTGAATAGATGGTAGTATCCCAAAATTTCCTAAAGTAACTCCCTCGTAAGTCGGTGGGATATTCCCGCCACCGTAGTTCAGCAGCGAATTCATGATTAAGTCCTATCATAAAGGATTCAATAAACTTACGATTGCTTATTAGAGCGGATACCGTATTTTGAGGGATATTTTCCACGCCAGGTATCAAATAGGTTTCTGACAACTCCAGCAGATACTTGTACATGGGTACATGAAATTCTGGATAACCGGTAATCGGTCTCAATGGGTCATTTTCAAAATCTCTATTGTTGGCAGCGACGTTTCGCGATTTCTTCCGTTCTTCCCATTTTCTCAATCGTTCTATCCGGTCACAAAATCGCTTTTCTACCGTGTTTGCTGGCTTAATTTTATTGATGACTTGATGTGTGATATCATCTAAATTGATAGATTGACGTGATCTCTTGATCGGACTAATCTGCTTATTAGCGGATTCTACTAGTCCTCCTGTCTGCACTTCGTCTTTTACAACTCCTCCGACCCTTAGTGAATTCTCCTTCAATGGACGAATGGTTCTACGTCCTTCCTGACGAGTCCTCCGCCTCAACTGGCCATAATATTTTCGAGCCTTTACATGATTAATGGTATTCGGAACTTCACTGTCTTTCAATTGTTGCTTCAGTGTTTCTTGGTCATCAGCAACCGTTCTTTCATTACTATTTTTGAGGACCTTAAACGCTGTATCTGCAGCACCCGCCATCTCTAAAGCTTGATCCTTAGAACTGGTTATTCTTTTATGTAGACATTTGGATACCGCCCGACCAAATCGGCCAAGGTTGAGCATATGATTAGTAGTCTGGATTGTCTTAAGTTGCTCCCAAGCAGAGGCCATAAGCTCTTCCTGATGATCTTTGATGTATTGGACGCCTAGTCCAGCTGCAATACGACATCGGGGATCAAGGTTCAGGTTATCTAGCCAACGAGAATGCCGTCTTCCCCATCTAAGCTTGACCTCATCGTCTTGATCATAATTAATCCATCTGCCATAAATAGGAGGTACAACCCGTAGTTCACCATTTTCATCTATTGAAGAATTGAGAAGATCAGCCAATTTTCTGCCCTCTTCTCCGTCTAGAGCTTCGATTACCAAATCATTTTGTTCGGAAGATTGTAAAGCTCCTTCTACCTCTGTTGTACGAACACCAGTTCCTTGATGTTTTAGTCCATAACCAGGGTTTTCAATATTAATCTTTTGTCCGGCTAAACCAGAGATAGGCCTGGCCTCAAGCTGTCGCAGAACCTGTTCAAAATCTCCTGTCAAGCCTGTTCTAAATTCCCATTTATAGTAATAGGGAATCTCCATTCCTGCCTTTGTTGTTGCATCGTCCCAACTTAGCTGCTTGCGATTTGTTGTAGTTTTTTGAATACCTAATCCCGCCTCCCAACCTAATTTATAGGTAGGTACAATGAATGCGCAATATTTGGTGCCGCGTTTTAGTCGCCTAGGGCATATTAACCTGGAAATGGCATATCCTGGTTTTGTAGCTACTTTTGTTGGCACTTGATCAGCATAGATCGCAGCATCAGTGCAATACACATGCGCCCAACGCCAAGATTGCTTTAGGTCAGGTAGGGCTGCATCCGCCGTTAATTTGATCCTTGGTGGTAGTTCTGGGGGTGAATTTGACATCCATTCAAATTCATGAGCTTGATCACCTTCCTTAGGTTTTAGAATAATCATCGATAACCATGGGATCCATTTGTCAGCATCTACTTTATCTGAGCTGTATCTCCACAAGAAATCCGGTTCTGCAAATTCAATGAAAGGAATATCATTCGCCAGAAAATTCCCGTCACTTTGGGTGGGTTGTACTCTTACAACCATTTTCTGAGTATCAAATCCCAACACATCTCCCGGCCCATACAATGCTATTTTTTGTTTTACTTCCTCCTGAATTATCTGCCCCTCTGTATTGGTAGTCTCAACCCTAAACTTGATCGTAGTTTGTGGTCGCTTTTCGTTCTCCGCTACAGTAGAGAAGTCTAATTCAGCTCCCTGACCACGACGCAAATGGGTAAAGTAGTAATTGATTAAAGTCTGATTACTCATTGGTTTTGCAGTTTTAAGCCTGTCTCTTATACACATCTCCGAGCCCACGAGACCGAGGCTGATCTC
>CAJXUM010000472.1 GCA_913060855.1 uncultured Lewinella sp.
ACTATCCTCTTCGTCGGCAGCGTCAGATGTGTATAAGAGACAGGTCTAAGGGAGTGCTAGCGGCAAAGGTAGTGGCACTAGCAATTAGGCAGAGGAAAAATAGGAAAGATCTCATATTGTTAGATTTACTAGTTGTCAAAATTTGGGTGTATTTTCTGGCAGTCCCTCCATACACCTTTAGCACATTGTAATGCACCATAGATGTATGGATAAATTCTGCTCTTTCAGGTATGCTTTAATATACTGTACCACATTCTTGGCCTATCGCCAAATTGAATGGAATATTGATTCCAAACACCTTCAACAGTACTTGACTATCAAAGTAAGATGGCTTGGGTACGTCTGCTTGCAGTAGTACACCTATATTCGTGTTGAAGTTAAAAGTCGCTCCGATTTTCCATTTTCCACTGGCATTCAAGAACGCCCAGAGATTGCCGGTAGCTCGCCAATGTTTTAGGCCATGAGGACTCGTATTGCTTAGAGAGCATGTCGTGCCGTTGGCATACTTTAACAGTGAAATATCAAAACCTACTCCTCCCTGGAGGGTTACATACCTTTTACTGGGTGTCTTAACATATGTAAAGTTGAAACCTGCCGCTGCTCCGAAGGCGAAACCAGTCCCTAAGGCTGGGGTTCCTCCAAGGGTGCCCCGGTTGGTGCTATTAGCCCCAAAAATGGCTGCTGCCTGTGGATCTAGCGGGGGAGGTCCAGGAATATCATTCCCGGTCATGAAGTAAGCACTTGCACTCACTTGTATATCATCATTTGGATCATTCGGGTCGTTTTTGTACTGGATGGAGACTGATACAGGATAGAGTGTTACTGTATTGCTCAACTGTTGTATGGTAACAGAGCCATCTGAGTAGCCGCCGATGTACAAGTGCCATTTATTTTGAGGTGTGGAAAGTAACAAATCTGCAGATCCACTACCGACGATGATTCCATTTCCTGCGTCAAGGTAAGTATTGAACGTTCCTTGTAATTCAAAGCCAGCTGCAAAGTTCATGCGTAAAAACAAGGCTGCACTGATTTTTCCGACAGAGTTCCCAGCCTCCGTATCATCTTGCGTTTTGGTCTGCGATTGCGACATTAAGAACTTTGAAATTCTATTATCCAACAAGCCTTGGCCAATATTCTCAGAAGCCAATTCTGCCTTACCATAAAACACAATATCTTGCAAGGACATGCCTGGGCCAAACACCAATTCTAAGGTAGCTTCTCCGTCCAGCGTACCTTCAACCGAAGAAAGTAGCACGGATGCTTTTAGTCCCAAGGCAACAGACTGGGTAGGCGTATAGGTTACGCCTGTCTTATCTGGATCGGGGTTCGGGTCAAAGCTCGCCATTTGCATATGGTGGTAGGCGCCACCTCCAAAGCCGTTGATCACGATAGGTGGATACAAAGGAATGCTTAGGGCATTGGATTGCACCTTAACATCGAAGTACCAGTAGCGATAATTATTCACATTCCCGAAGTAGGTCTCGGCATCCATTTCAAATTTCCCATCCAGTACATCCACACTCAAGCTACCATGAAATCCATTGCCATAGACAGGGTCATTTCGGTAAATATCAATTTGTCCATCCAGTTCCAACTTTGGCAAAGAAATCGAGACGCTGGCACTATTGATTTGCATGGAAGAATACTTCCAAATTTGCAAAGCCTGACCAGGATCCATATCTCCAAATAAGCTGACATCTGTAGTGGCCGCGAACCCTCCATTTTGCTGTGACATCAAGTTGATCGCCACGCCAAGCCGCAGTTCCACGCCATTTCCCGGGGTAGAATGGATAGTTGGGTTGGCAATAGACACGGGGAAATTAGCCACATTTAAGCCCGAGCTCAAACTCATCGAACCTCCACTATCTAAACCTATATAAGGTGCCTGTGCCTGTAATTTCAATTTCTGAAATTGCAAGCCTACCATCTCCACCATCTCCTCCGTATCCGCTAAATCAAATTTGGCATTAACCGTTACACTACCGTTCAGGATGGCCACTGGTTTGAACTTAGTTGGGGTAGCCGTCACCTCCAATTTTGAGCCAGCATTGATCGTCACCTGCCCTGCCTGCCAAAGTGGAAACTCCATATTGGCCTTATTGATGATCGAAAAGATGTACTCATCCGTCCCAAAATCGAAGTAGGCGTCGTAACCAAAAGGCGTCGTTTCTTTAGCTATTGGCACGCCAACCTCCCCTTTAAAGCCAAAGCCCGTTGCCTGGCTCGCCACCACATTCACACTAATCTCGTCCAAGGACCAGCGCCATTTATCCATCTTCCCATCATTGATACCGAAAATATTCTGCGCGTAAAACTCCGCACTCACTCCATTCGGATCAATCAACAAATCATTAGCTCCCACCTTCACCCGGCAGTTATTAGATGCATTGCAGTTTTTCAAAGTAAACTGCTTGGGCAACACAATTTCCACATTCTCAATATAGACGCCTCGCCACAAATTGGCATTGCCCGGCAGCAAGTTTTGCTGCGCATACAAAGGCGGGAAATTCACATTCTGCCCATTGCGAAAGTCACTGAAGTCAAAGACAGCATTGGTGACGTTGAAGGCGATGTCGTCGAAGGATGCCAAAGCAAAATTGGGCAAGGTTAAATTGTCGATTAGCAAGTCGTTCCAGTCTGTCAAAATCGTCTGGAAGTTTCCTGTTACTCGACCTGTAGCTAGCACCTCTCCATTATTATCCACTGGGACGATCCAGTCGCGGGAAAAGATAAGGTCTGCTTTTACTGCCATTTCTTTGAAGCCATCGCAATCGATGGTGACGTAGGTCCCTAGAGGGAGTCCGTTGAGCCCCTCTTCATAGGCACGGAGGACGAGGGCCGATTTCTTGTCTTTGATTGTAATGGCTACGTCATTGTAAAGCCCAAGCGTAACATCTCCTACAAAACCACCTTCCTTAGTAAACTTAATGTTAGGAGAACCGAAATAGAGACTGAAATTCTGACTTGGAATATCAATACCTAGTACTACCTCCAACTCGGTATGGGTTGGTTTTAAGGTCATTTTATTGATAACTAGGTTATAAGTGACATTACTAATTGTCTGTTGTAATACTAGCGGTAGATCAACTAAATCTTCACCAGTCAATTGTGTGATAAAATTCCCAATTGTAAGTGCCTTATCAATCGCTTCTCTGGCTTTTTTAACTTTTGGCCCATAATCTCCCGCGCCTATTGCAACGAGAATATCCGCTAAATCATCAGTACTTACTGGCGGAGTAGGCGCATTATCAAAAGAAAGCATCATAGTTTTGCTTTCAATAATTTCCTTCAACTCTGCATCCAGTTCATCAAAATGGAAGCCAGTCTTTTTGTTTTGGCCCTTATTGGGCAAAATCATATGAGCGTCTATCGATGTAGAATTTATCGACTCTACGCTTTCTATTGATCGAGTGGGCAATAGTGGCATTTCTTTGTGCTTGCCATCGCGGTCCTCGGTAGTCGGGGGTGTAGCATAGGCAAAGCTTGCCCAGCTCCCTAGGAGGAGGAATAGAATGTATTTTTTGAACATAATCCTAATTTATCTTATGGTTCTTTTTTCTAGAAAAATAGTGTCGGTTTTATTTCGTAAGAATAATTAAGTGTCCTTCATCCTTTAAGGCCAGCAAATTGGTTCCAAATGATTTGAGAACATTTGTAAGTCTCCCTGGATAAGTATCTAGTTCGATTAAGTCTTGTATCAAACCATTTCTTCGATTAACCTGGGCTATTAAGGATTTTCGTTGATCTAAAACAAAAACACTTTCTTCATTAAAAGTAAATTTATCATTATCAGTGCGAGATGCCTTGTGGAAGAGCAAAGACTCTTTCAATGAAAATTTTGATAAAAGGCTGCCTGTATCCAATTCTAATTCTCTATAGCCAGTAGCATCAATATTGAGTAATTTATTTTCTTCGATCCTTATTAAATCATTTATTTTCTCATGATACCACTCTATCTGGCCATCATTCCAATTAAAAGCAGTAAGTCCACAGTTGTTTACTGCTCCAAATAAATACTCTTTGTGAAATACTTTCTTTGCGAACTTTATACCTGGCCATTTATTTAGATTCAACTTTTTAGCATACTCATTAATATTCCTCTTCCAAATCCAAATCTGGTTAGAATAATCATAGGTGGCAAATGACCGCTCTTCATTTGAGTTCTCATAAAACAAAATTTTTTCATGATTCCCCATCATGAGGACCTGTTTCCCTTTAGGAAACAGGTTTTTAAAAGTAGATTCTTCATCTTGGAAAACCCCGTAAAAAACCTGATCCCGATGTTCTATTGTCCCCAAAAGGAAGGAATCACTTTTAACTAAAGTTCTAAATCCAAAAGAGAATTCCAATGTAGGCCCTTCGGACTGAGTCGGTAAACAAACTGTTCGGTTTTCTTGCGGAAAACTGATCAACAAGTAGGAGTTTGTGAACTCAATATAAGCATCGTCTAAAGCCATATTTAGTTCCCTAACCAGCAAACTGGTATTATCCTTTATCCCCACTTGAATAAGTTGATAAGGAGGGGTCATCCCAACAAGACAAATAATAGTCCCATCAGTTCTAACATCCGAGGTTCTTCTGACTTCATTAATAACTTTTGAAACTTGATACATATCAATTTACGGTTCGATTATACACTGGAATTATCGTACTGAATAATTCTTCGTCCTCTGTAAATATCCTAATAAAATCCTGAACATTGTTAACTACTGGAATATTTGCTGGAGGATTTGGAAGGGCTGTATAATAATTATTTACTAATATATTCAAGTCACTTACATTGAAGGTTGCTGTGGTTAATGAGTTTGCATTATTACTAAGTACTTGTCTGATTTGTTCTATAGTAGGTGTCCACCTATTTGGATTAAAAAGATCTCTCATCTCATCTAGATTATCCACTTCGCGTAACGTTCTAGCAAACTGGTCTACGTAAGAGCTTCCTAGTGAGTTTTGCCCCCAATTCTTGAATTCATAATAAACTGTTGTTGTGCCATTTCGAATGGTAGTTATGTCAACTCGGTTATTTCCAAGCGCTACTTCAAACCCATTTATTACTTCATCTCCAAAATATGTATTCCGATGACTCATAATAGCATCTAAAACCCATACGCCACCTCTAGCCTTTCGCAACCCCTGTGTCATTTCACCGATGAATGTCTGTTGACTAGTGGTACTATAAAAACCAGGGAGAGTAGGTGGGCCTAAAAACTCAAAAGTAGCACCACTTAGTTGATCAATGATCTCATGTAGCGGTTTCATGAAAGGTTCAGGGTTACTACTCCTACAAGTCTTACACCCAGCTCCAGCTCCAGACATTGCATCAATAACATCTCGAATCTTATTTTGATAGGCTGGAGTCATATTGGGATTATCAGTCAAAAATCTTGCCGCTGCTACTAGAATTTCCTTATCTCGCTTTATTTGAGAGCCAGGACCTGATCGAAGATAACTCCAAGCATCGACCAATTCATCGTTTAATTGAGGGACTAATCCTCGAATTAGATCTTCAGATTTAATATTATTCACTGTAGGAAAATCATCAGAAGTTTTTACTAAATCTTCTAAGAATTCAGGTGTTTCTGTCATTCCAAGTCCATTTATCTTGGACGCCAAGATATCATCTAATAGTCTAGCAGAACCTGGGATATCCGATAAAGACACGGCTAGATTAGACCCCATAGGTAAGCCTGTCTCTTATACACATCTCCGAGCCCACGAGACCGAGGCTGATCTC
>CAJXUM010000473.1 GCA_913060855.1 uncultured Lewinella sp.
ATCAGCCTCGGTCTCGTGGGCTCGGAGATGTGTATAAGAGACAGTGCCAAGATCCAGACCACTGATATAGATGCCATTAGTGGCCATCTCACTTCCACTATGGGTGATGTTTTAGAAGTACAAAACTGGAGCAAGGCGCTGAATCGCAAAGGAAAGGCTTTTCCGAAAATCAATGCCCTAAAATCTATGATAGGTCATTGCCTTAGTGCTGCTGGAGCCATTGAATCAGTAGCTGCTATTCTGCAATTGAACCAACAATTTTTACATCCTTCGATCAATTGTGAGGATTTGCATCCTGAAATCGCAGGTATTATTGACCAGGATTGTATCCCACGAGAAACCATCTCTTATCCTCTTAATATAATCGCCAAATCTAGTTTTGGATTCGGCGATGTGAATAGCATACTTTTGTTCAAACGTTTTTAAAGTTTAGCACATGCAAGAACAAGAAATAACTGAAAAACTGAAAGGTCTGATTGAGACCTATGTAGAGGATAAATCCGCTTTTGCAAATATTAGCCCTGAAACGCACCTGATCGATGACCTCAAGATCAACTCCGCACATTTGGTAGATATCATCCTAGATGCAGAAGAAGCATTTGACATAGAAATAGATGACGAATCTGCCGAAAAGATGCTGACGGTGCAAGCTGCTGTAGATGTTGTCGCTCAAAAACTTGCCGAATAATTACTTAGAGAATCATACCTGAGTAAAACAACCTATAAATGATTGGCAATGATATTATTTCCTTTGCTGAAGTATTACCCAATCACCAGGCCTTGCGCCCTGGCTTTCGCGATAAGGTCTGTCTTACTGAAGAACTTCACCCTTTAACCACTATCTTTTCGGAAGAGATTTCCATTTGGATGCTTTGGGCAGCTAAGGAAAGTGCCTATAAGGTGTATAGACAAGCTGGGGGTCCAGCATTTTTTGCGCCTAAAAGGAATTTATTCCAGGCAAACTCCTTGACGAAATCTCAGGTAACGGGAATTACAAAAACCCCGAAGGGGAATTACCCCACTTGTATTCGTGTTCAAGCTGATTATATTATTGCAGAATCTTGGTCTGTAGATAGGAATGATTATCGGCTCCTGCGTCAGGTGGTTCCCCTAGCAGGTAAACAATACCAGGAGCAGTCAAGTGGCCTAAAGAGGGCGATTCTAGGATGGGTTGCAAAAGCACATGGCATTCCTGTTGAATCTGTCACTTTGCACAAAGATCAAGCGGGCGTGCCCTATCTCAATTATCAGGATCGGCGGATGGAATTATCCATTTCCTTATCGCATCACGGATATTACGGTTTATGTTCCATCCTCGCTCATAAAAATAGCCCATTCTTGGGATAGAATGGGCTATAAGAATATCGTAAAACCTTGTTAATGCCTTTTTACATTTAACCTTTCGGGGTTAGAAATATTGCGGAGAAAGGTTAATAATTTGTCACACTATACACTATTAACTATTTAGAGCTGCATTTAGTTTCGTAAACACATTACTTTCCTGCAGCTTGTACTCGTCTTAGAAATATTTTTGCCACACTAGGCTCAACCGCTTGGATTTCGTAGGTCTCGCCATCAGACATTTTCTGTACCAAATCTTTGTTCTTCAAGCCTGTCAATGCCTCCATGAAAGAGGGATTATTTGAGGTCACTTCCAAGATGCCCTGTTTGAATCCAAAATAGTAGTAAAGTTCATTTGGCGACTTGAGATAGATATACAGTCGATCATCTTCATTACTTGGCATCTTAAACTCTATGAAGCATTCCAGCATTTTATTCACTGGCTCCCCATTTATACTAGTGACTCCCACCCTTTTTTCTTTCGTCAAAAAGGATTGATAGTCGGGATCCCATTTGAGTTTTAAACGACTAAACAAGAAAGTATAAGGATTAAATTTCTTCGGAATATCCAGAAATCCAGATGAAATACCGTCAACCGCCTCTTTTATCTCCTTGTTGGCTGGAAATAATTCAAAAGCAGCTTTCTTGTAGAAATTAATATCTGTGAGATAAGTGATATTTCTCGCATCAAACGAATTGGATTGCACATCGGCAACCAATAGCTTCATCAAGGCTTCGGGAACAATCAATTGCACTCCTGCCATCAAATCTGCATCCAATGGAATCTCTGGGATGATATTGGGCATCATCGAGGTGCTATCGTCTTCTGCAGCCATCATATCGGTATCGATCTCCTTCTCTTCTACGGGTGCTGGCGGTATTTCCGTAGTGGCGAAACCGGCTGCATCTACTTTGATATATTTCAGGCCTGATCCAATATTGAATTTACCTTCCGCTTCAATCTGGCCCGTTTTATTTTTGAAGATCAGTTTATTGCCTCGTCCTTCATTGCTCACTACCTTCAGCGAGTCTCCAAACAAAAATTGGTCTTTTTCTTTATTGTACTTTAAGATTCCTTTCACGGGGAAAATCGCCCGATCCTTTCTGAATGAAAGTGGTGCCATCACCCGCGGGTAAATCCGAGTCGTCTCTTTACTCAAAAATAATCCTGTTTTGAGTGGGTCACCTTCAAAATTCTTTGGCTCATCAAAGCGAATAGCCAAATCATTCTTATCCCCTTCGTTACTAATGGTAAACCAGTAGGACTTATTTAATTTATCAGCATCTAATCGTGCAAAACCATCGAACTTCAAGTTTTTAGATTCTGCATTAAGGCTGATCGTTCCTTTAAAGCCTGTTTTGTGGTCGATATAGAAGTCATCTATTTCGTTGACCTTACCAGTAGCACGCGTTACCATTCTCTTTTGCCTCCAACTCCCTTTTCCGACTGGCTGTCCCACTATGTTCTGAAGATCAATCTCTTGTTCTCGATCTCCAATATTGTATTCATAGAAACCATTGGCTTTGTACATTCGTCTACCGAGGATCTCAATCGAAGCTCGATTGATTACGTGATACTGATTAATTGTATCGGCAATGATCTTGGAGTTTTCTAACTTAGACATATACCCTCCCGGTTGGATTTCTACATCACCACTATCGGGATAAATGAAAGCATCTGCCGCTACAATAAACGGGACCCCACTAATATTCAACTGACTAGATTTCAAATCATAAAAAGCGGCTTTCCCTTTAAATTCCAAGGAGTCTTGCTCTTCATGAATAGAGGTAAATGTCCCCAGCTTATTTTCTTCTGTTTTGAAAGTAATGGTCTCCTCCTTCATGTCCCAGTCAAACTCATTCATAGAAGTAATGTACTGGTTGTACGGAAGAGTAGTTACCAAGAATTCGTCATTGGCTTTGAAGGTACCAATCTGATCATCAAAATCAACTGCTCCTTTTACATTGGAGGTAGTCAAAGCCAATTCTCCTGCATCAAAAGCTTTAATACTTAAGTCTGTCGTATCCGCATCAGCCGAGAAAGCCCCGAAGGAGAATAAATTGGAACGCATACTTGCTTTATCCCAGTCAAAAAGGCCATTACCCTTCAGGCCATCAGGGGTCAAAATCATCACCCCTTGGAACGTATGGTTATTGTCTTTGAATAACTCAAAAGGTTCCTTACGAGGGGTTACGTACATACTATCTCGGTAAGGGCGCCAATCGATTTTCACCTCCTCCCCTCTCACCTGCGGCACCTCAATCCCTCCCCGAATTTCTTCCAGGTCGAAGCGTTCTGCACTAGCCAGTGTCTGTTTGGGCATAAATTGTATATCCTCCGAATTAATCGAAGCATTCAGGTACTTAAGGTCACCTTGTCCCTGCAAACCTTTATTACTCAAACTAATTGCTCCCGTATAATTTCCTTTCCCCTTGTAAGCAGGGTAGCCTTTTTCAGGTGTTTCGGTGACAAATCCGAGTGATAAATCCTCGTCACGTAACTTTAACGTCTCTGTGAAATCGGGGAAAATACTCGCTGATTTCATGGTTCCCGTAAACTTAATGTCTTTGGCGGTATAACCATCCAGCTGATTGAAACTGAAAGCTTCCAGCTGAAAAAAGAAGGAATCTCTAGGATAGGTTTTTATAGAATCAATTCCTTCATAGAAAACATAAGAGTAGCCCCGTGTGCGAAGGGAAGGAAACATAGCAATATCATCCTTTCCTGATTTATTAGAAGGAGCATCGATTAATAGCACTCCTTTCAGTTGCTCAATACGAGAACCGAGCGCCAGCGCCACTTTCTCTTTATCCCTATCGGGTTCACCCGTTGGCACATAAAGGTCAAAATAATCTACTGAATCTAATTCTATGCTGAACTTATCATAGTCAAATCGAAAATCTTTCCCCTCCAGAATACTGTATCCGGCATATATGCGGCCATCGAAATCCATGTCTCGGTGAGTTTTCAAAGTCACCTGTTTTTCATTTGGCACAATGGCCACTTTCTGCTGCGGGCTAAATTCTATGTTGTTGACCCCTTCAACTTTAATGAAGTCATCTTTTAAGTTGAAAACGGCATTTGTACCACGGGTTGCTGACTTGATCCGCAGCGCATCATAATCCACTTGCTTTCGACTGGCATTGGTATAGTGAAAAACCTTTTCTTTCACCTCTACCAATTGTTTATCATTGTCGTAATTGATAAAGCCTTCTCCTACTAAATTGTATAGGAGACTTTGAATGTTATCAACTGTAAAACGGGAATTAATTCTGGTTGCGAGTAGATTGGCATCAATAAAGTTGGTGCCTTCTCGCTCGGCTGTCGCCTTCATAATCGCGATGGGATTAGACGTAGCGATATTCTGAAAGCGTTCGAAGTCTCTAAGGTTGAAATAACCAAAGGATTCAAAATAAACGTCCTCCTTTGAGGAAATACTTACGGCTGGTTTTCCAATCACAATGGAATCCTTTCCGATATAGGCATTAATCGTTTCTGCATCAATG
This sequence comes from uncultured Lewinella sp., assembly GCA_913060855.1. Lineage (GTDB taxonomy): Bacteria > Bacteroidota > Bacteroidia > Chitinophagales > Saprospiraceae > DT-111. Next base: position 4,849 of record CAJXUM010000473.1, read on the forward strand.
TTGATTTCATGCAGTGAATCAAAGAAGGGGTTTCGATCACTTCCGCGTTGACCTCGAGACAGCTGAATTTCTTTAGTCGGAATTTCAAAACGCAGGTTGACAGAAGGGTGATACAGCGAATCTCCGTCAAAATATAGCACCGCTTCCACCCGTTCTCCCACAATCCGTTCTTCTCTTCGAATCGTAAAGAGCTCACTATCTCCTTTAAAGATCACTTTATCCTCATTATCTAAAAGTGTAATTCGAGCCCGCTCTTCTTTACTACCAAAACCATACAAAGTCGTACCCTGCAATCTCATTCCGCCTCGATACTCTACCCCTTGTCCAAAGTTGTCTACCTCCAATCTAGATTTATAGGATTCAAAACGTGGGTAGGTAGCTCCCGTCACATCAGAACCCGAAACCAACTTATCACTAAAGGTCCCAACGATACTTTCACTACCGAAGAAAAGTGGATAATGGAGGTATGCCGTATCGACTTTATACAAACTCTTCTTTACCTCCATTTCATAATTAGTCAATTCCACATAAACCCCAGCATCTAGTCCTGCTTTTTCCCAGGTGGCCTTACCCCCTTTTCCTTTCCAAATTCCTTCTGTAGGATAAAATGCCCCAGCTGTTTCGTAAATCAATAAAGAATCTAACTTACGAACCGCTACTAAATCCAGTTCTTCAAAATTGACAAGAGCCTCATTATTTTCGTAAGCAAAGGTGAATTTATCCGTGGAGCTGTACCAAGAAGTACCGGTGTCTGAATATCGAATGGCGCGATGTTCGAAGAAAGTGGACGAAAACTTCAAAAAATTTCTGAAGTCTTTATTGGTTCGATTGTCCTTGTCATTCAAGAGATCTATTACGACCTGGTGCCATTCCTCAAAGGC
>CAJXUM010000474.1 GCA_913060855.1 uncultured Lewinella sp.
GAGATCAGCCTCGGTCTCGTGGGCTCGGAGATGTGTATAAGAGACAGTCCCAAGGGAATACGCGATCGTATCTACGACTGGATTGCGGCTAATAGGTATAAATGGTTTGGCAAACAAGATGCCTGTATGATGCCCACTCCCGATTTAAAGCGACGTTTTTTGTAAGAAATAATAGGTTAAAATAGGACTACAAAAAAGGAAGGTTTTTAGTGTACTCGACGCATACCGCTTTGGGATTTCCCCCAAACCGCTTCAAGTCGGTATGCCTTTCACCATTTAAAACACGTATCAATTATGTCAACAAGAAGAACCTTTCTAAAACAAGGAAGCCTATTGGCGGGAACAGCCATGCTTCCCATGCAACACATCATGGCCCAAGCTTTGGGCATAGAAGCTGGTCAGATGCAAAGTCTACGTCGAAATGTAGGCATTTACACCGAGCGCGGCGGTACCATTGGTTGGATGATTGACAAATCAGGAGTCATTGTCATCGACACCCAATTCCCAGATCAAGCCACCAATTTTATTGGAAAAGTAAAGGAACAGACCGATCGAAAAATCGACTTGCTTATCAACACCCACCATCACGGAGACCATTCTGGAGGCAATATTGCCTTCAAGGGCCTTGTCAACCAAGTCGTTGCGCATAGTAATTCAAAAATTAACCAGGAAAGAGTGGCCAAAGAAAAAGGCAATGTAGACCAGACCCTATTTCCTGATACCACCTACGATACAGAATGGACCAAAAATGTGGGAGATGAAATCGTCAAACTGCACTACTTCGGTGCGGGGCACACTAATGGCGACACCATGATTCATCTCGAGAATGCCAACATCGTCCATATGGGAGACCTTCTGTTTAACCATCGCCTACCCTATATCGACCCAAGTGCAGGAGCTTCTATCCAAAACTGGATTAAAGTATTGCGTAAGGCCAGAAAGACTTTTGACAAAGACACCTTATTCATCTTTGGTCATGCAGGAGAAGGCTATGAAGTGACGGGTGACCTATCTGCTCTCAAGGCCAAAGAGTTGTACCTGAAAAAGCTATTGAAGTATGTCAAAAAGGAGAAAAAGAAAGGTACGACTATCGAACAATTAAAAGAGAAGACGGAGACGATTCCAGGTGCTACAGAATGGGGTGGAGGCCGCATGAAAAACATCAATCTACAAGTAGCTTGGGATGAACTAGGCGGATAGTCCCCAACAGAGGGCTACGGAAGCACGGAAGCAGCGTACATCATAAACTGCTTCCGTATTCCGAAGCCTTATTTCCTTATTTTTTGAGCCAAGAAAAATCAGACTTTCTAAAACCTCAAAAGGCGAGACGCGGTCCCCTACTATTCCGGAAGTTGCGTCAATAATTTGATCACTTCCGCCTTTTTATATTCATCTTCCTCTTGCTTCACTCGTTCCAGCATAATCTTAGTTTCGGATATCTGCCCCGAATTTAGGTAAGACAACGCCCGATACCAACGCGCCGCTTCATAGTATTTTCCCTTTCGCTCATCGATCACCGCATTGAAATATTCGATTGCTTTTTTTGGACGAGGAGGTGTGAGCTCTAAGTGGCTAACGCCCAGATAAAAGTTGACATCTGTATCTGGTGGGCGTTTATTGGCCAAAGCTAGCTTAAACCCTTCTATAGCGCCAATATAGTCTCCACTACTATAATTCTCGATCGCCCGGTTCCAGGTTTCCCTTTCCTCATCCTCTCCTCCCGCTCTCACCTGAGTGGGTGCCGGATAGGCTTCATAATATTGTTCAAATAAATTGCCGGAAGCAGTACTACCAACAGCTCCTCCGTTGCTACACTGCCACAACAATATACTCATTAGACATAGCGATGGGATAATCGTACCCCATTTTAAAATAGGTGTCTTCATTATTTAAATTTTTGAAATTCTACAAAAAGAGGCTTTGGCCGCAAAGTTGCTATATAATTTTCACAAAAAGGGCCAAGCAGCAAAAAAAAGGCAACAATATTGATAAGCTACATGAATCTCTATATATTCGCGCTTCTATGAAAAGGGGAACTTTTTGTAGCGCAAATGGATTGCCATTAAAAATAGATGTAATTATGAGCAAGCGTACAGAAATCGCTCAGTTACTAACTGAGCCCAAAATTGGCGAACAAGTGACCGTTAAAGGCTGGGTAAGAGCCTTCCGATCCAATCGGTTTATTTCGCTCAATGATGGAACTTGTATAAAGAATATACAAGTAGTGATCGATTTTGAGCAGATGGATGAAAATGTATTGAAAAAGATAAATTTTCACGCTTGCCTCAAAGTAGTGGGTCTATTACAAGAATCAATGGGTAAAGGACAATCCATAGAGATTATTGCCGAAGAAGTCGAGATACTCGGCGAGAGCAACCCGGAAGAGTATGTCTTGCAGCCCAAACGGCAGACCATGGAGTTTCTCCGTGAGCAAGCTCACCTTCGTATGCGGACCAATACTTTTAGTGCTGTTTTTCGCATTCGTCATGCGGTAGCCTATGCCGTCAACAAGTATTTCAACGATAAGGGTTACTACTATATGCATACGCCAATTGTTACAGGCAGTGATGCAGAAGGAGCAGGCGAAATGTTTCAGGTGACCACACTCGATCTGAACAATCCGCCGAAAACAGAGGATGGCAAGATCGATTTTAAAGAAGATTTTTTCGGCAAAGCAACCAACTTAACCGTTTCGGGACAATTGCAAGCCGAAATTGGAGCACTGTCAATGGGCAAGGTTTATACCTTCGGCCCTACCTTTCGCGCCGAAAACTCCAATACAACCCGGCATTTAGCTGAGTTTTGGATGATCGAGCCGGAAGTGGCTTTTGCGGATATCTTTGATGACATGGACCTGGCCGAGGATTTTGTCAAATACTTGATCAACTACGTCCTCGATAACTATCCCGATGATCTAGCCTTCTTGGACGAACGCATTCAAGAAGAGGAGAAAAACCTGCCTAAAGATAAGCGTCGCCCCATGGGTTTGATCGACATGCTAAAGTTTGTGGTCGACAATGACTTTGAGCGAATTACTTATACGGAGGCAGTCAATATCCTTCGCAACTCCAAGCCTTTCAAAAAAGGGCGCTTTGAGTTTGAGCCCAAATGGGGAGCTGACTTACATTCAGAACATGAACGTTTTCTGGTAGAGAAGAAATTCAAAAAGCCAGTTATCGTCCGAGATTACCCGAAGGGAATCAAAGCCTTCTACATGCGAATGAATGATGACAACGAAACGGTAGCCGCTATGGACGTTTTGTTCCCGTACATTGGGGAAGTTATCGGTGGTTCACAACGAGAAGAACGCCTCGATATATTGAAGGGTAGAATGGCAGATATGGACATTCCAGAAGAAGAGCTTTGGTGGTACCTCGATTTGAGAAAATTCGGCGGTGCGCCCCATGCTGGCTTCGGCCTTGGGTTTGAGCGAATGGTCCTATTCATTACTGGTATGACCAATATTCGGGACGTTATTCCTTTCCCGCGTACGCCTAAAACGGCAGAATTTTAGAATAATAACCCACATCGGTTACTAAAATATATTGATGACAGGGCTACTTGCTATTATGGCGCAAGTAGCCCTTTTCATTTCATCCCCCATTCACTGTCCACTTCCGAACAACAACTGTTCAACATCGAACAACCTATTTAAACAACACAAAACCTTATCCGCTGATTATCAGCTCTTAAAGACCTATCTCTTTCATTGGCATGAATTTGGAACTAACAGAACCATTCACAATAAACCTTAATACCATCCAATGAGAAATCTAGTCTGTCTGTTATCATGTTCCTTATTTCTACTACTAGGAAGTCCTGTTTTTTCTCAAACCCAAGTAGTTGAAAAAACCTACAAAGACTTAAAAAAGATAGAACTTCAGCTTCCCGCTGGCAATATCACGATTAAGAAAAGTAGTAATGGTGAAACCCAAGTAAAGGGAGAATACGACGCCCAACAAAGCACAATAGAAATGGATGTCAATTCCGGAAAATTGGTGATCCGAGAAAAGTCCAAAGGAAATAGTTCAAATGGCAACTCAGAGTGGACCCTAATGGTACCCAATGATATACGCGTTTCAGCCAATGCGGGATCGGGTAATGTAAATATTGATAATGTTGCACTCGACTTTCAGGCCAACTTAGGGTCAGGCAATTTCAATTTCGATGAGGTGGGTGGTTATATCAACGTCAATACCGGATCAGGTAATATTGACATCGTTGAATCCGAAGCAGATTTTGGCTGTAATACCGGATCAGGTAATTATGATGTGAGTGGATCGGAAGGTTCATTCCGGCTCAATACAGGATCTGGACAAGTATACCTCCAGAAGGTAAGTGGTACGATTTCAGCTAACACTGGGTCTGGGTCTGTCAGAGGGAAAGAGATCGCAGTAACAGGTTCTTCTGGTTTCAATTCAGGATCAGGCCAAGTATCCTTGCACCTCAATAGCTCTCCTCAAGCCAATTTAAGTGTCAACTCTGGATCGGGTAATAGCGTATTGGACTTCAATGGCCAGGATTTCAATGGCGAATTAGTGATGCAGTGCAACAAGAGAAATGGCTCCATCTCTGCTCCATTCAAGTTCGACAAAGAGAGTGAAAAGAATAATGGCAACAACAAGACCGTGATCAAAACCAAGAATTTTGGAAATTCAGGAATCAAAATTCAAGTATCGACTGGTTCTGGGCAAGCCAAAGTGACTGGCGTTAGATAATTGCCGCGACTAGCCTTTAGACTTCAGAAGTTTCTCAGGCCATGACAGGGAAAACTTCTGAAGTCTTATCTATAGACCGTTTCTTTGTGGTTATATTTGTAAAAACGAATAACCATGAAATTGCAGTTCCCCATAGCAAAGGCCCTTGGCCTATGCCTCATTTTCCTCCTATCGGCTTGTCAAAGTACGAATCAGCAAGAACAACAAGCTAGCACAGCAAAGACTAGCAAACCCAATATCATTTATATTCTAGCCGATGATTTGGGCTACGGCGACCTAAGTAGCTTTGGTCAGCAACGCTTCCAAACCCCCAATCTCGATGCGCTCGCCAATGGCGGAATGATTCTAAGTCAGCATTATGCCGGCACAACCGTATGTGCCCCCTCCCGCTCTAGCCTAATGACGGGACTGCATACGGGCCATACCCCGATACGAGGCAATAAGCGCATCCCTCCCGAAGGGCAAGAACCCCTCCCCACAGAAAGCCTTACCATAGCAGAGAAATTAAAAACAGCCGGATACATCAATGGTGCTTTTGGGAAGTGGGGATTAGGTGGTCCCGGCTCGATTGGCGCACCAGAAAACCAGGGATTCGATAACTTCTTCGGTTATCTATCGCAAACCTTAGCCCATAATTACTACCCTTACCACCTTTGGGACAATGACCAAAAAGTAATGCTCCCTGAAAATGAAGGTAAGCAAGAAGGGGTATATGCTCCCAACTTAATTCACGACAAAGCGCTGGCTTTCATTGAAGAGAACAAAGACACCAATTTTTTTCTATTCTATCCCTCCGTCATCCCGCATGCTGAATTATTTGCCCCTGAAGAATACATGGCAAAATACCGGGGCAAATTCTTACCAGAAAAGGTATATGAAGGAAAAGATGATGGCGAACGGTATCGCCTGGGCCCCTATGGCTGTCTCTTATACACATCTCCGAGCCCACGAGACCGAGGCTGATCT
>CAJXUM010000475.1 GCA_913060855.1 uncultured Lewinella sp.
CTACACTATCCTCTTCGTCGGCAGCGTCAGATGTGTATAAGAGACAGGGCTAGAAATTGATGGCCGCTTGGCAGAAACATTGAAAGTTGTTAAGAAATAATTGATAAATAAGAAGTTGTTTTAAGAATGAGTAATGGCAAGTTTTGATCATTACTCATTCTTCATTATTCACTCTTCATTCCCCTCTCTATCACTCCTGGGGATCAGCAGTAAGGTTAACATCTCCAGATTTGATACCAATGAAATTGAGTTCAAACTTGCCCTGCGCATTGGTCAAGGTATAGGCGGCAGGTATGTCTTCTGTAAAAGGCATTTGCTCATTTTGAAATTGAAAATCTTCTGGAATAAATTGCCATGAGGCAACAGCGGGTAATTGTTCATTTAGGCCCAAGGTCAAGCGTTGAATGAAGATAATATCTAGTGTAGTCACCATCTTATTTTTATCCACATCGGCAGCTACATATTTATAGGGATTATCTAGTGTGGCCAAACCGAGGATGTGTCGCCGGATTTCGATGATATCCAAAATGGAAACACCGTTTACGGGATTATCAATTTTTGTTGGTATCAAATCGTAGGTTTTCCCTGCATCTACGGCTCGAAAGCTATAATATCCATTGGTATCCGTGGTAGTGAGGTATAATTCATCCTCGTGACTAAGTCCAAGAATCACATTCCCCACCCCAAAATCATCAGCGGTGTAGACATAACCATTTACGACTACTGCATTCGGATTTTCCATTCCATGAATCGTATCCGATCCAATTTCATCAGGATCTAACCAATCTTTTAGGGAGGAAGCTGCTGTTCCTCCACCCGTCCAACTAAGGCTAACCCGACCAAACCAACCTCTGGTATCTTCACAGCTTTCGACCACTGGTCCACCATTCAACTGCCCAATAACTAATCCTTCCTCATCTAACAAGGCCGAACCTGATGAGCCCACTTCGAAACTCCCGACAGAATAATCGACAGACAGGTGATGATTTCGTGGCGTAGTTACCCCATTATTCCAATCGATAGAGCCACCAAAGACCTCAGACTGTTCATAAGAAGCCGCAAACTTTTTAATATCCGAATTAGGATGATGTATGATATAACTGGTATCAGGTGCGCTGGGCTGTTTATCCCATCCCAAGTAGTACGCATTATAGTCAACCGGAATGGTATCGATCAATTCCAATAACAAAAAATCATTTTCGCGCCGTCCCGCCCGAAACATACTTCCGGTTAAGGCTTGAGCTCCAGGTTCCGTCCCAGGTGTCTCACAGCCTACCGATTCGTAATTAAAATCAAAGCGCCATAAGTCATACAAAGGGGTGTAACCATCCATACAGTGAAACCCCGTAAGTACATAGGGCGTTCCATCCTTCTTTGTATTGTTCATCAAATTGCCAGTACAAATCCCCAAACCTTCTTCTACCACTACTATAATTCTAACGATTCCTCGCTTTTCTTGCTGATGTTGGCTACCTATCGCACAATTAACATTGCGGTGGCAATCATTCGAAGTACCAAAGCCTCTCCCCTGCCCTCCTTGTACCTGCCCCTCTGCTGACGGAAGTGCTCCATTATCATACACTTGGTCTACGCGAAAAATGGTGAAGCTACCCTCCTCCGCTACAGCCGCTGGAACGCGGTATTCGACAATAGCTACTTTACCTTGGATCAGCCCCGTCATAAAACGTCCATTTTCAGTATTGTCTGCTGCTGAATAAGGCCCTAAGACCTGCTTCCCATCAGGAGAATACATAAAAAGACTAGCTCCCTTAGGCAGATGAAAGTCCTCATATAAGGCCATCAGAGCTAAACCATTATCAGATTGTAACTGAATCTGCCATAGTCTATCCCCATTGGGTAAATTAGTCCATTTCCCACCTTCTCGTAGACCTACCGATACCTTTGAGGGTACAGCGATACGGGGCACGCCATTGGTTTCATCTTCCTTCTTTACACGATCCAAATCTATCGTCGGAAGCCTTAAAACGGGAATATTTTCGGATGAATTATTGGAAAAGGAAGCTTGCAATCCAGTCGGACGAAGATTAATTTGACTGAATAAGGCCATTGCTACAAAAGTAAACAAGCCTACTAGGGGGGCACACTTTAGCATTTTCATGGGATGTATAATTCGTTTTTGGGCTATACTGACTTATTCAAAAAATTGGCATCAGTATAAAAAGTAACAGTTGCAAAGATAAGAAATAGGAAGGCAAATTCTTCTTAAAAGGCCTGTGAAAAGTAATTCCCATTATTACTGCGCTATCTCTAAAAAAGGGATCAACGCTTTATTCCACAACTTTACACCTGCATGATTCAAATGGTTGTCATCATAAAAATGGAGATCATCTTGTAGTCCTAAGTTAGGGTCTTGGGTGTCGTCACCATAGGGAATCCCCAGATCTCGTGTCAAGGTTGACAGGTACTGCTGAACTCGTTGTTGATCCTTTATTTTCTGGAGGGAAATAGTTGGCATTGGGGCACTAATGCAGCGAACTTTAATCCCCTTTTCCTGGCAAAAGGCTACTAGTTTTCTCAATCCCTTTTCATGTTTGGCCAGCATCCAATCTTCTTCCAATTCTAGTTGGCTGTAGAATGGTTCAGCCTGCAACGCTTCAATACTGATACGATTATCTTGTCTAACATATCCTTTACCCTGATAGGCTCCTGCATCGTCAAGATGATCATCGCCCAATAGGTATTTCCTCAAGGTATACCGCAGGTTGTTTTTCTTCCTTAAAATGGGAAGTAGGGTTAAGGCAGCCATTTCATAAGGATCAAAGGCGTTGAAGAGAAATGCCCATTTAGCGCCTGATGCTTCTAATTCTAGCCAGTTGTTACCAGCATTCGCCAGTTGATTTTCTTCCATAAAAGCATAGAAGTAGAGATCTATAACTACCATTTTCGGATAAATGTGTTCAGTCGCATTTTTCAATACATGATAAGAGGTTAAAGGGGTTTGGCCGGAGCTCCCTAGGTTGAAAGTATTTACGTCTAATAGAGAGTCGATAAGTAAGGGATCAATCCCACGGTAAGCATGGGAAGAACCCAAGAAAAGTATATCCAAACTATCTCCTTGGGGCAGCTGATAAAACTCTTCCCATCTGTATTTATCAAAGGCATAACCGCGCTTATCCATGTCCCGTTCCAATACGCCCAATAATCGGGCAACTAGCAAATTAAACGCCAATAATCCCAACAGATAAAGCCCCACTTTTGTACCCAATCTATTCATAAACTTCACTATTAAAACTGGAAATAGATAAATACAGACGGCTCACTTGGGCTAAATAATAAAATCGCCAGCCCAATCACCCAATAAGCACTCCAACGCACCCAAGTCTGTTTAGCCAAAAACAAAAAGATAATTTCTTCTTCTCTCGACATCCACTCTAATGACAATAAAACCCCAATTGCCATAAGTGGGAAAAGCATGCCTAATTCAAGACCAAAATGGGTGAAGGGAAACAGGTGCTGGAAGTACAAAAAAGCTTCTGTTACAGAATCAGACCTAAAGAATACCCAAGCAATACCGACCAAAGTGAAGGTATAAAGGATAGCCATACCTTCTCTTATACCAGGCAAGAAGCGCCCCTCAGCCGCAATCCCCAAGTATCTTCGATTACGTCCCAACAAAATCAAAGGCAAGAATAAGATCGCATGAATCAAGCCCCAAATGATAAAGGTCCAATTAGCGCCATGCCAGAACCCACTGATCAAAAATAGGAGTAAGACATTACGAATTTGTTGCTTCCGACTACCTCGGCTTCCACCCAAGGGTATGTATAGGTAGTCACGAAACCAACTTGACAATGAAATATGCCATCGGCGCCAAAACTCTGCCACATCTCGCGAAAAGTAGGGATAGGCAAAGTTTCTGCGCAATTGAAAGCCAAAAAGGCGGCCTACGCCAATGGCTATATCTGAATAACCTGAGAAATCGCCATAAATTTGGAAAGCAAAAAGCACAATACCCAATAGTAATACCGCACTTGAATACGAGGCTGGCTCAGCAAAAATAATATCTACCCAATAGCCACAATTATCGGCTACCACCAACTTCTTGAAAAAACCCCAGAGCATCAGATGCAGGCCCGACCGAATAAGTGATAGGTCAACATTTTTCGCTGTCGAAAATTGCGGTAATAGGCTAGCAGCCCGCTCAATAGGCCCTGCCACCAATTGCGGAAAGAAACTGACATAAGCGAAAAAAGAAAGCCAATCGTCCGTAGCGTTGATCTTTTTTCGATACACATCAATCGTATAACTCAAGGTCTGAAACGTATAGAAGCTAATGCCGACCGGAAGAATCAATTGCAGCGACCAAGGTGATAGATCGGCTCCCAATAGTGTGAAAGCCGACACAAAAGAATCGATAAAGAAATTCGCATACTTGAAAAAGCCTAATACGCCGATATTGAAGCCTATACTTAGTGCTAACCAAGAACGCCGGTGCTTCTGATTATCACTAGCACTAATTTGCTGCGCTATGTAAAAATCCAAGCCTGAACTCAAGGCGATCAAAATTAGAAAACGCCAGTCCCACCAGCCATAAAAGATATAGCTCACCCCCAATAAAAAAGCACTACGACTAGCGGCTTTCCGATGAAATCCTCCCCAATACAGCAATAATATCAGTGGGAGAAAAATGGCAAAATCAACAGAATTAAACAGCATTCCTTTCTATTTCACCAATCTCCAAGCTTTTCGCGGTTTGCGTGACAAGAGTTTATTGGCTTCTTTGTCTCCAATAAATCGCTCTTTTTTAGCATTCCATTCCAATTTCCGGCCATTCAGGCGATAAGAAATCAAACCCAAATGCATCGGAAGCGTCATCTCTCTGGCATAGGCTAAATTCGATTCCGGCTGTTGGCGAGATTTAACCGCATCGACAAAATTTTGTTGATGGCCAGGAGAACGAGGAATCGATTGCGGCACCTCAGGTAAGTCTGTCACCGTTTCTCCATTGATGGTAATAGATCGCTTGCTATAATCGGTAATCAAAGTCCCCTTATCTCCCACAAAATAAGCGCCGATATTTCGACCTTCAGCTCCAGGCACGTCAGGCGGTTCTGTTGTCCAATAGATATTCAGTCCATCAAAAGCATAATCCACTTCAAGGGTGGCAGGTGTATCTACAATTCCAGCGGGCGCCTTTCCTCTCGCCTGGATAGTTTTCAGGCCTTTCGGCTGGATCGCCCAAAAAACGACATCGGCAATATGACACCAAAAATCGGCAAATTGACCGCCTGAATAGTCCATAAAATAGCGGTAATTGAAATGACATCTTTCGGGAAAATAATCAGTAAAAGGTGCAGGCCCTAGCCACATATCCCAATTCAGTGTTTTGGGAGGGGCCTGGGGCTTAGGCGTGCCGAGATCTGGTGGGCCACCCGTTTTCCAAAGCCGAACGGTGTGCACATTACCAATGGCTCCTGATTGGATAATTTCTACGACTCGATGATAATTATCTCCGGCGTGGATTTGAGTCCCCAATTGAAAAATACGCTCGTTCTTTTTCTGGTGCTTTAACATCATTTGCCCTTCTCGCACATCGTAAGACAAAGGCTTTTCCCCATAAACATCCTTACCTGCCTGAAAGGCCATACTCGCAATCTGAGCATGCCAATGATCAGGTGTAGCACAAGTAATGGCCTGTCTCTTATACACATCTGACGCTGC
>CAJXUM010000476.1 GCA_913060855.1 uncultured Lewinella sp.
AGATCAGCCTCGGTCTCGTGGGCTCGGAGATGTGTATAAGAGACAGCATAAATCCCCTTACCCCGATCTATCATTTCAGTATTTAGCGGATTGTTTAAGGTCACAGATTTAATTTCGCCTATTCCCTTCCCGTCGTCTACTTTCGTTGAAGCCTTAGCATCACTAGCATCTTGGGTGCTTTCAACTCCATTCCCACCACAAGCGTATGTCAAGGCCATTAATAATAGGAAGACAAATAAATATCTCATATCGCAATGATTTAAAGTTTACAAATTCTTACTAAATAGAGCGCTTTTGGATCCGGATTTTATCCGCAAATTGTTTGATCGATTGATGGTCTATCAGTTCCAATAGGCCGTCCTTATATATTGTAGATTTTGCATGCAATGGACAGGGGTCGTCGGAAGAGCATATGGGAAACCCCAGTATGCAGGAAGAAAAAACCTCTCCTCCATCTATACTTTCTATTACGGCACTTAGGGTATTGGCATTATTGGCTTCATTCAGAAAAAAACCGCCCCCCATCCCCTTGCTAGAAGAGATCAAATGTTGTCGCGAGAGCTGTTGGAGGATTTTAGCCAAAAAAGGTTTGGGTACATCCAAAGCATCAGCTACCTCTTTAGCTCCTAGCTTCTTTTCTTCACTAGCGTGAACAGCTAAGTAGAGTACCGCACGAATCCCATATTTGCAGGCTTTAGAAAACATCTTTACGTTTTTATGTCATGATAGCCTTGTTGCCTTCCACTGTTCAAATATACAAGTTATTTCACAAATAAGATAAAAATGTCTTTTTATCTTTTATATGACGGCAGTAAATAAATGATTATCAAATAATTACACACCCTAGTGATTTTTGTCATCCCCACTATTAACAAAAATCAGCTGGTAAGCAGTAAACAATTTTGACTTTTGTATAAAGATAAAAGAGTCTTTTTATCCTATAATTAAATTTCACTGACCACAAACCACAAAATGGTCAGAGAACCATAACTAGTACTGGTTTTATCTATACTCAACAGTATTACTAAACAGAATCAATTATGAAAAACCGTTTTAATGTAAAGCAGGCACTACTTACTATAGTTGCCATTAGCTTGATAGCTATACTTTACCACAGTTGTACTTCTAATATGAAGCCGACAGCAGCCCTGAGTGGCGATGAAGCGCAGGCTGTTTATGTACCACCAGGAGAGTATGATGAATTCTATGCTTTCGTATCAGGAGGTTTTAGTGGACAAGTAAGCGTCTATGGTATTCCTTCTGGTCGGATGTTGAAAGTCATCCCTGTTTTTTCGCAGGATGCTGAAAAAGGTTACGGTTACAATGAGGAAACCAAACCCATGCTGAATACCTCTTATGGCTTTATTCCTTGGGACGACGCCCACCACCCTGAGCTTTCACAGACAAATGGCGAAACGGATGGACGTTGGCTATTCATCAATGGGAATAACACTCCTCGGGTAGCTCGATTGGATTTGACGACTTTCGAAACAGCAGAAATTATTGAAATTCCGAATTCAGGGGGAAATCACTCTTCTCCTTTTACCACGGAAAATACAGAATACGTAGTAGCGGGTACACGCTTTGGCGTTCCCTATCCACAAAAAGATGTAGAGATTAGTAGTTATGCCGAAAATTTCAAAGGGGCACTGACCTTTATTAGTGTCGCTCCTGAAGATGGTGAAATGGATATTGCCTTCCAGGTTCTCCTCCCCGCCTTTGATTATGATTTAGCACACTCGGGTAAGGGAAAATCACATGGTTGGACCTTCTTCACCTCTTATAATACAGAGCAGAAACACACACTACTGGAAGTAAATGCTTCTCAGAACGATAAAGACTACATCGCTGCCATCAACTGGAAAAAGGCGGAAGAATACATGGCCCAGGGAAAATACAAAGAAATGCCGGCCAATTACGCCCATAATATCTACGATGAAAGCAGCCATATTGCTACCTCTACCATGAAGAAGAGCGTAAAGGTATTACTACCCGAAGAATGTCCTGGTTTGGTGTATTTTTTACCCACGCCCAAATCTCCGCATGGGGTGGATGTTGATCCTACCGGAGAATACATTGTTGGTAATGGTAAGCTCTCAGCCGACCTTACGGTCCACTCTTTTGATAAGATGCTAAAAGCCATTGAGAACAAGGCATTTGAAACGACAATTGAAGGTATTCCCGTATTGCGATTTGAAGATGTACTAGCGGGTGTGGTAGAAAAACCTGGCTTAGGGCCATTGCACACCGAGTTTGATGGAAAAGGAAATGCCTACACGACTTTCTTTATTTCTTCTGAAGTAGTGAAATGGAAAGTAGGTACTTGGGAAGTCCTCGATCGTGCCCCTTGTTATTACTCAGTAGGTCACTTGATGATTCCAGGTGGTGATTCTCGTTCTCCAGATGGGAAATACTTAATAGCATTGAATAAAATCACCAAAGATAGATACCTACCCACCGGGCCAGAACTAACACAATCGGCTCAGCTGTATGATATCTCGGGTGATAAAATGAAGTTGCTCCTTGATTTCCCCACGATTGGCGAACCACATTATGCACAAGGTATCGCGGCATCTAAAATCATGCCCAAGTCGAAGAAGATGTATCCTATCGAGGATAACAATCACCCTTACGCCGCTAAGGGAGAAAAAGAAGCTCGGGTAGAACGGGATGGAGATGAAGTGCATGTTTACATGACGATGATCCGAAGTCATTTTGCGCCCGATAATATTGAAGGGATCAAGGTGGGTGATAAGGTATACTTTCATGTTACCAATCTGGAACAAGACTGGGATACACCACACGGATTTGCGATGATGGGAGCTAGAAACGCCGAATTGTTGATCATGCCAGGGCAAACCGAAACACTCTTATGGGAGCCACAGCATGAAGGTGTTTTACCTTTCTATTGCACCGACTTCTGTTCCGCCCTTCACCAAGAAATGCAAGGCTATGTTCGAATATCTCCTGCAGGATCCAATGTACCACTCAAGTGGAACCTAGGGGAGGATGAGGTCATCCAATAATTAACTTTCTGGCCGCTATCTTTACTGTACGCAGACTTCCGCTATTCCTAGCCGATTTTCGAATCAACTGAATGATATAGGGAGTCTGTGTACAACTTACCGGGTACAACTTCTTCTAAATCAAATCAATGAAACAATTAGGACGCCTATTGATGATAGCTGCGGCATTAAGCCTATTGATGCTTTTTGCTTTTCCGATGTGGAAAATCATCTTATACGCACCTCAATATCCCGATGGGGTGGAGATGCATATCTGGATTAATAAAATCGGAGGATCTACACCAGCTACCTTACAGAATATTAACATTCTCAATCATTATGTGGGGATGAAGTACATAGAACCTGATGACATACCAGAGCTTCAATATTTTCAGTATGTCATTATGGGGATGATTGCCTTGGGCCTACTTGCCGCTATCGCTAATCGAAAGGGCTTATTTCTAACTTGGACCATTCTATTAGTCGTCTTGTGCTTAATAGGGCTCTATGATTTCTACCTATGGGAATATGATTATGGCCATAACCTAAGTGATACGGCGCCGATTAAGATAGATGGCGCTTCCTTTCAACCACCGCTTATCGGGAAGAAAGATATTCTCAATTTTGTCGCTGTTTCCTTACCACATATCGCAGGCTATTTTGTTGGCTTATCCATCTTATTGGGTTTCTCTGCTTGGTGGTTTAAGGGTAAAAATGCTAGAAATGAAAAAACTACTCTATAGCTTGGGCTTCTTAGCATTCACGGCCTGCTCGCCCCAGCCGCAGGCCATTGACTACGGAGCCGATTATTGCGATAATTGCCGGATGACGATTGTCGATCAAAAACACGCCGCAGAGCTTGTCACCACCAAAGGTAGAGCGTACAAATTCGATGCGATTGAATGTATGGTCGACTACCTACAGCAAAGAGAAAAGGCTGATTTTGCCCTATTCCTAGTCAATGATTTCACCCAAGCCAGCGAGCTGGTTGATGCCAAAGAATGTCAATTCTTATTCAGTCCCAACATCCCCAGTCCAATGGGTGGTTTCCTATCCGCCTTTCATTCCGAGGAAGAGGCCAAACGTTGGCAAGCAGAGAAGGATGGGAAGTTGTATGACTGGGACGAATTGCAAGCTTATTTATCGCAGTAAACCCGACTATATATGAGACATTTTACTTTCTTTCTTTTTTTATTACTGCTCCCCAAACTCGAGGCTCGTAGCATTGAAATTTGTCCTACCTGCCCACTGAGTAGCTTGCAAGAAGCCATCCAAATAGCAAACCCAGGAGATGAAATATTCATCCAAGCAGGTTTGTATCATGAATCCAATATCATAGTAGATAAAAAGATCACCATACGGGGAGTGGGGATGCCGGTTTTCGATGCGCAATTAGAAGGTGAAATTATTACCGTCACCGCTGATAGTGTCCACATTGAAGGTATCGAATTCAGGAATGCGGGGAGGAGCCACATCAAGGATTTGGCCGCCCTGCGAATTCAAAAGCGTGATTATTTTACGATCAGCAATAATCGTTTTATCAATTCTTTTTTTGGGATATACATTGAAAATGGGAAATATGGCCTGGTCGAAGGAAATATACTTATTGGGGAAGCCGAAAATGAAATGACATCGGGCAATGCGATACATTGTTGGTATGCGGAGCATCTGGTCATACGCAATAATGTTAGCCGTCACCATCGCGATGGCATTTACTTGGAGTTTGTCAATAAAAGCATCATTAGTGATAACCTCAGTGAGGATAATATACGCTACGGTCTGCACTTCATGTTTTCCAATGACGATAGCTATACCTGTAATATTTTCCGTGCCAACGGAGCAGGAGTAGCCGTTATGTTTTCCAAGCGCATAGAAATGCTAGAAAATCGATTTGAATACAATTGGGGACGGGCAGCCTATGGCCTGTTGCTCAAAGAGATTTATGATGCCGAAATTCAACACAATGTATTCCAACACAATACGATCGGCATCCTGCTCGAAGGTTCTACCCGACTCAATTACAAATACAATGTCTTTAAGAGAAATGGTTGGGCGGTACAGATGAGCGGCGGCTGCCTAGATAACGTCTTCACGCAAAATAATTTCCTGACCAACACCCTAGATTTGGTAGTCAACAGTCGAGTCAACAACAATACTTTCGATGGTAACTTTTGGAGTGAATATGCCGGTTATGATCTCGATAGGGATGGCCAGGGGGATGTCCCCCATCGCCCCGTCAAACTCTATTCTTATGTATTGACCCAATCTCCAGAATCTATCGTGTTGCTGCGTAGTTTTTTCATCGACTTATTGAATTTCTCCGAAAAAGTTAGCCCTGTCTTTACGCCAGAAAACGTACTAGATAATCAACCTTTAATACAACCTGCTATATGATCTGCCTTACTGACGTACACAAATCCTTTGACGCCAACCAAGTATTAAAAGGCGTTACCCTAGATTTTCAAGAAAAGGGAAAAATAACAGCCGTATTGGGTCCGAATGGTTCTGGCAAAACGACGCTGATCAAATGCATTCTAGGCCTCGTCTTGGCTGATAGTGGACAAATAGAAGTGCAAGGTAAATCCATCAAAGGTGAGTGGCTATATCGGCAACACATTGATTATTTGCCACAGATCTGTCTCTTATACACATCTGACGCTGCCGACGAAG
>CAJXUM010000477.1 GCA_913060855.1 uncultured Lewinella sp.
GAGATCAGCCTCGGTCTCGTGGGCTCGGAGATGTGTATAAGAGACAGCCTTCAAAGGTAGTAATCGGCTCCAGGGTATTGGCTACCAGAAAGGTATTCATCGACTGGATGCTATCGCGGAAAATGGTATGTTGGAAAATATCGTAAGGAGCTGTCAATTCGGTATTGTACACGCCGTCCATGATGAGAAAAGCGACATTGAGTCGATCCGCTTCCAAGCTGGGGGTGCGGTAGCTCACTTGCATCGTATTCTCGTCGATGGTGGGAGATGTAGGCGTCTCTGTGGTTGTACATTGGTAAGCCAGGCATAGTGCCAGGAATATAATTAGCCGCTTCATATTGGGTATGGTAATGATGAAGCGGCTAAGTTAAGTATTCTCAGATAGAGTTGTTAATTCTTAAAAAGCGCAGGATCAATAAAGTCCTTTAAATGGTCCTCCCAATCGAAGATCGAAAACTTATCTACTATCCGCCCTTCTTTATCAATGAGGTAGGAATCGTAGGAACTGTACCAATTCCTATATTTCTTATACATATCTTCATTGAAAGGATCTTCCACATCCAAGGTAACGCCCCCTAGGTCTACACTCAAGCCCGATTCTAGGCCAACAATTGATAAGTTATTGATATCTGCCGCCACCAAGTTTTCAAATACATCATAAGACCTCCGAGTGCAACCCGAGAAGTTACAGATGAGTAAAAAGTCTTTGTCAAAATCATTATTGGAAAAAGTATCTAGTCCCAAGGATACAAACTCAAAATCAGGTGCCAGAGCGTCGATTTGTACGCCTACTTTTTTATCAAAATCGGGATCTCTTACCAACACGATAGTACCATCGCCATTATAGAAATCCTCAAATTTGTAATAAAACTCACCCAACTTTAGGTATTCATCCTTACTGATGTAATCTCTAAGCAAGAGGGTATCTCTATTGACTTCCCCTTCGGCAAAGATGGCAACTTGGGGGCGAACAAAATCGAAACTACTTGAGTTGTCATCTACAACTCCAAGTTGATACGCATAGTCATCGATTACAAGGTTAGATACCATATGCTGAGACGTGTACGACCAAGGCGTACCTCGCAACTTCCCGATATGAAACCAACTTGTATCTATCCGTTCTTCTCCATCTTTTTCCACAATGTACTCACAATGAATTATATTCTCCGTGGGCTTCCATTGCAATTCATTTAACGTTCGAATCGAATCATCTCGCAAGTCCTGATTGTTATTTTGATCAAAGACATAAATCTCTTCCCCAGCTAACTTGCCGGACATCGCCACAATAGTATTGGATTTATCTTTATTGTAACCCGAAAAAGTATCTACAGCTTCGCCTCGATATCGGAAGGGACTAAAGGTAATCAGGCTAAACCCTACCTTTAAACTATCGACCCCATCTGGGTATTGAATAGGGTAATCCAACCATTCTTGTATAACTTCATCCGTCGTATCCCTAAATGAGAAGCTACCCGCACCGATCATAAAGATACCATTCCCTCGTACCTTGGTAGAAGAAAGGACGAGTGTATCTTGTGTCGATGAAAAATGGCCAGGTGGTACTATTTCCTCATACTGGCAGCTAGTCAATAAAAGAAGAAGTAGAATGGACGGGAGTAATAAGTGTTTAATTTTCATGCGGATGGTTTTAGTCATGTTAAAAACTACACCTTCCTTATATCCGTTTTATACATCCATATCAAGATACAAATAAATGAAGATAATCTATTACCTATTCGATTCATTAACAAATCAACCCCTTACACCTCTTTCCTGGTAAACACCTAGCAAGGTAAACCCAATACATGCAGCTGCATTAATTCCCCCGCTCATCCCCCACCAGGCACAAAAATCTGCGGAGCTATTTTTCACCATCGAAAAGCCTTTAATCTTCATCGCAAAAGCATAAGGGAAATAATCCGCATAGGCATTGTTAGCGGTAAAGAGCACAAAACCTATCATAAACCCCAGCAAGCCTACCCCTATAGGGAGAATTATGCTTTTAGTACGAATACTTAACCAGTATTGAAAACTAATCACTCCCAGTAAGGCCACGAATAGATGCGTAACATCATACAGGAATAGCGAAAAATCGGGCACATAGTAACGAAATTCAAAAATGGGATAGGCTATATCCAAGAATAACCCCAGCACCAAAACCAGTGCCCCATAAGTCAGCAAGCTAATCATGAGCATTCCAATAATCACCATTAATTTCGAGACATAAACCACTGATCTGTTTTGTGGCAGCGTGTAGAGGTATTTCCAAGTATTGGATCGCACTTCTAGGTAAGTAGAATAGCTAGTTAGTAAAACAACAAAGGGGAGCATCATGAAAATCGCATTCACTGCTAAGGTTCGATTAATGAAATGATCCCAAGGGTTGGTATTCAAGTCAACCATTCCAGCGACATTGATCAGGTAGACAATCGAGACACCCAATACCACTAAAAAACTGGCTATAAAGACCAGGTAGACAATAGGTGTTTTTATAGCTTTATAGTATTCTCCGAGTATGGTTTGCTTATAGGTAGATAGGTATTCTAGCATAGGGTTATTGGGTTGGGGATAAGTGTGTCTAAAAATATTTCTTCCAAGTCACTTTTCTGAGGCACTACTTCATATACGCTGATGCCTGCATTGATGATTTTTTTGATATGCCCCGCGAGTTCTTCTCTGTTATTTACTGATAAAACCAGCGTTTCATGGTCCAATACATGAGAAGATATTAGTTCGTTCACCCGACTGGCAGCAGATACTTTTACTTGTACTTTTAAATGCCTCTTGCGGGCTTGGTTCAATTCTGCTATCGTTCCTGAGAATCTAAGCTTACCCTCCTGTAAAATACCGACATGCGTAGCCATCTTTTCCACCTCCGACAATAAATGACTAGATAAAAAAATGGTCTTCCCCATCTGTCGGAGCTGCTCCATGAGTAAACGAAAGTCCTTTATTCCCTGCGGGTCTAGGCCATTGGTAGGTTCATCCAAAATCAATAAGTCAGGATCTCTAAGCAAAGCTAGGGCTAAGCCGAGGCGTTGTTTCATTCCTGTTGAATATTGCCGTACTTTCTTATGCAGCTGTCCTTGCAATCGTACCATTTCTGCTACTTCATCTATTCTCACATAAGGGAGCGTTAGGTACTTACAGGCCAATTTCAAGTTTCCATAGGCCGTCATCATCTCGTATAAGGGTGGCGTTTCTATCAAAGAACCTGTGCGGGCAAGCATACTTACGCTATTGTATTTCCCCTCCTTCCCAAAGACCGAAATCTTGCCAGCTTGTGGTTGCAGCAAGCCTAAAATCAAGCGCATCGTCGTCGTCTTCCCCGCACCGTTGTGCCCGATGAAACCATAAATCGCATGCTGCGGAATTTTTAGCGTTAATTGATCCAATAGCAACGACTGCTTGTTATAGCCAAAACTCACGCCTTCAAGCTCAATGATATTAGGTATTGCTGTCATAATTGAAATTTATTCCGCTGCTTTAGCATGATTGTTCAGAAGGGTGATCACTTCTTTAATTAGGTATTGGTAAGGGCCATCTTTCGTCAAATTGATCGCGATTGAGGCATTGTAAGCAGGAATATACAAGACAAATGTCCCCCAAAAGCCCCCATGCATATAAGCTTCTTCTCCGAAAATAGTTACGACTTGAAAACCTGAACGATAATCATCCGTTATTCCTGCTGGCAAACGAGCTCGCGATGGCATCATGAAGCCTTCCATCGTCTCCTTTTCCAAAAACAGCTGGCCATTAAATACCTGGAAGTAGAACTTCGCTAAATCCGCGGAAGTAGATACTAGACCTCCACCTCCATATAAATCGATTGAATTATCCCATGTTGTAGCATCTTCTCTTCCCAAGTAGCGATGTACTTGTGGTAGACTTGAAGCGATCGTATCATCCAGTGATTCTAAATAGGTGGCTGCCAAACCCAGTTTTTCGTATCCGAGGATTTGTCGGAGGGAAAGTCCTAAGTTCTTTGTTGTTATTCGCTCGATAATTTCGCCAAGCAGGATGTAACCGGTATCTGAATAATGATATTCTTCTCCTGGTTCCCCATAAGTAGTGCCCCACTTCATGGCCCCTTCAAGTTGTTCCGTCCTCGTCCATCTTTTATCGGGTTGACTGCTAACTAGATGGAGGTAAGTCTCACTCCCAACCGCATAGTCAAATAAGCCACTGCTGTGATGTAGGCAATGCTTGATCAGGATTTTGGAGGGATCATAGCCTCCTTTTTTTAATAAGTCAATATGTGCTGCTGAGATATAGGCTTCGATCGACTGGTTGACATCGAGTGCGCCCCGTTCGTGCAATACCCAAATAGCGGTGGCGACAAAGGTCTTGGTGATGCTGGCTACCCTGAAAGTTTGCTCGGCGCGGAGTGTTTCCTTCGTTTTGATGTCTGAAACGCCAGCGGCTCCCGTCCAAGACAAGTCCAAATCGGGCGCATAAACGGCGAGGCTAAGGCCGGGCGTAGGATTTAAATCGGACTGAACCGCCTGATCTAATAAGGCTTGCAAGGATTGGGTGGTAGTATCGCTACTTTGAGTCGTTTTACAAGCAGAAGCAATGGATAATATTACTAGCCACAGCAATGCATTTCTCAATACATAATTGCGTGCAATTGATCGGTATACGGCCATCGTATTAGGTATAGATAAACTATTAATAGTTCTTTGTTCTGAAAATCTTTGCCTACAAGTACAAAGTTAAGGCGGGAGACTTAAAGTGTATTGTAAAAATTCGTCATGAATTTGATCGGGCGGTGAGTTAGACTTCGGAAGTGGGTTGGTCGATAGATTAGCTATCTGCTAAATCTAACTTCACCAAAAATGGATGTACTGACGAGCAGAGATTTGGGAAACCCAAATCTCTGCTCGTCAAATATATGTTGGCGACAAGCTCATGCTTGTTTGCCGACCTAGGCTGCGAGCTCCAGCTCGCAGTAAGTAATTATAGTACTTGTATGCTGTATCTCGGCGAGCAGGAGCTCGCAGCCCAAGCCCGCGTACTAGTAAAACTAGTAGCGAACATCCATTATTATATATCCAAAAATGGTGAAGTTGATAGGAGGAAATCTACCTAGTATCGACCAACCCACTTCAGAAGTCTAAGCCTCGCCTATCTCGGCTTTTTAGTTCAATAAATAACAGTCAAGGTGATCTCTATTGTGAGTGTGTACAATTCTTATTTGACGCCCAATTTTTCTAAATTTTTGAGGGAATTTGCTTTCAATAAAGGAGCCGGATTTAGGCTCAAGGCTTTTTTGAAACTCTCGATCGCTTTATCGTTTTCACCCAAGGCCATATAGCCTTCTCCTAGGCTATCATAGCAATTGGCATTTTCAGGGTTTTTCTCCACATTTTGTTTGAAGAAGGTCACTGCCTTTTTGGCTTCCTTATTTTGCAGCATCATGTAACCTAGTCCATTAAGTTGATTAACATTAGCCATCGCAGCTGCCTCATCAGCAGTAGTCATGGCCTCGTCTTTTTTACCCAACTGTAGTAGTAATCCACCTTTTACGCTCAGAGTCTGGAAATTCTTATTGGCTCCAACGGCTCGACTAGCCCAAGCCAGCGCTTCTTCGTGATTGACATTATTTTGCAGGCAATAATTGGCGGCAGATAAGGGCCCTTGCCAACTGAAGCCTTTGAGTCCTCTCAATTC
>CAJXUM010000478.1 GCA_913060855.1 uncultured Lewinella sp.
CTATCCTCTTCGTCGGCAGCGTCAGATGTGTATAAGAGACAGGAATGGGTTGCCGCAATAAAGTTTGTCAATTTTAAAGCATACGCTTATAAAATTGAGGGGTATGATCAGTAGTGCAAGGTGCTATTTAATATCACGGATTGCTGCACCTTTTTGAGCCAGCACTCGTAACACTTCCTATGGAAGCTATTTTTCAAAGAGAAAATAATTATCTTCCCTTCTCAAAATGAAAATTAGGCTCATAGAATAGGTTCTTAGGTTATTATGAGGCATGATTATTGGTCATCTGTTATCGGTCATTTCATAGTTATAGTGCTAGTCTCCCTGCCACTACACTCCTGCCTGTATGCCCAAAGTGTTAAGTTAGATAGCCTGCTGCTATTGAATTCAAATCCTGAACAGGATACAAGCTGGGTCGATTTGCAGAATTCCATTAGTTGGGAATTTCATATGATCAATTTGGATTCTGCGGCAAAGTATGCTGATCAGGCCAAGACGATGGCGGAGAATATTGGGTACCAAGTGGGAATGGCCAGAGCCTACAACCTCTTGGGAGTAGTGGCTTCCCTTCGAGATCAAACCAATTTGCAGGAAAAGTGGAATAATATGGCTTTGTCGCCGGCTAAAATGAGCGGAGACAGCTTTGTTCTCAGTGTTATTTACAATGATTTGGCCAATATATATGCAGAACGAAACGAATATAGCAAGGCTCTAGCTTTCTATCAGGATGCCTTGCGGTATACCAAAAAAGATGATGAAGTTGGGCAAGTTTTTACGGTTGGAAATATTGCTTTGTTATACTCTAATTTGGGGGATCATGAACGAGCTACTACTTACCTGAAACAAATTCTCGATCGCCTGGAAAACACTAAAGACCCTTACATCAAATCTGTAGGCTATTTATACAAGGCCGAATACCATCATAAAACTGGAGCGTTAGATAGTGTGATCGTAGCATGTGAAAAGGCGATGGCGATTGCCAAGGCCAATGACAACTTCCTAATACAGGTGGATTGCTTAAATATGTTGGCCGATATTACTAGGGAAAAAGACCAATTCGAATTGGCCTTCAATTACCTGAATACCGCCGCTGAAATCACTAGAGAAAAAGGCTTTTACTCCCGAGAAATAGGCATTGCAAATGACCAAGTGGCCTTATATTTAGCGCAAGAGAAATACGATGGGGCTATTCAGCTATTGGAAAAGCAAAGAGAAGAACTGGACACCAATCATGCCTCCTATCTGAGTTATCTGGCCACCCATTACACCTTACTAGCTGATGCCTATGCTGGACAGGGAGATTTTCAGGCTGCCTTTCAAACGCAGGCTTCGCTAAATAAGGTAAAAGATAGTCTTTTTCAGGTGCGACAAGTACAAAAGATGACCGAGTTGGAGGTCCAATACGACTTGGAAAAACGGCAGGTGGAATTTGATCTGCTAGCCGTTGAAAAGAAGGAAGGTGAGGTGAGGTTGAAATACCATCAAACGATTAGTTGGTCGCTTTTTGCTATTCTTGTTTTAACGCTGATCATCATCGCGCTGATATGGTTGTCGGCCAAGCAGAAGCAACAGTACAATGGGCAGCTACAAGCTGAAGTGGAAACCAAAACGGCTGATTTACGGCTAAAAAATGAAGAACTAGAAGGATTTACGCATATTGTATCCCATGATTTGAAAGAGCCTTTACGGAATATCATTAGTTTCGTGAATCTCATCGAAAGGCGAAAGGGCGAAATCAAAAAAGAAGAACTCCATACGTATTTTACTTTTATTAAAAAAGGGGCCAATCAGTTGTTTAATTTAGTAGAAGATGTACTCCAGTTTTCTACCTTAGGAAAGACAAAACCTAGTATTAGTTTGATCAATATGGATCAACTTACTAAAGAGGTGGAATTGGGCCTTCAATTAAAGGTGGAGGAAAAAAGCGCGCAAATCATCACGCATAATTTGCCTAGTATTTATTCCTCTGAAGCGGTCTTGTTTCTCATTTTCAAGAATCTAATTGACAATAGCATAACTTACAATCAAGAAGCCATTCCCCAAGTGGATATTTCCTATAGTAAGGAAGACGGGCAACATCAATTTCAGTTCCGAGATAATGGGATAGGTATTCCCATGGAGTTTGAGGAGAAGGTATTTAAAATGTTCTTTCGATTACATAATAGAAACCAGTATGAAGGGACAGGCTTGGGATTGTCCATTGTTAAAAAATTAGCGGATCAACTCAATGGTAGCACCCATTTCGAAAGTAATGGGAAAGGGACGATATTTTATGTAACTTTCCCTGTACAATATGAAACCCTTAGCGTTTAAAATACCTGCATCCACAAACCATTCCTTGCGCCGGCAAGCAGATGATCAAGCCTTCTTTTATGACCGTTTGCATTATCACCCAGAATGGCAAATTACTTTAATCCTGAAAAGTGAAGGCACCCTGTTTGTAGGAGATGGCATGCATCGTTTTAAGGAAGGGGATATCTTTTGTTTTGGGTCCAATTTACCACATCTCTTCAAGAATGATGCGCTATATTACAGTTCAGAAAGTCCAGGCGCTCGATCCTTTTCTATTTTTTTTGATCAACAATCTTTTGGCACTAAATTCTTCGATTTACCGGAATTGAAGGCGGTGAAACATATGTTGTCACAGGCCAACAAGGGCATTTATTTTCCCACTGAATTGGGGGGAGAACTGGCAGAACATTTGGCAGGACTTTCACGACAGGAAGGTTTCCCTTTGTTACTGCATTTTTTCACACTACTTGAAAAACTAAGTCAGCGCAAACCCTGGCAATTCCTATCTAATATTGCTTATGACAGAGCACAGGCTGAATCTGCGGGGAAGAGGATGGATGAAGTGCTGCAATTCATTTTCAAACATTATCATCGGAGCATAAGCATCAAGGAGGCGGCTGAAGCTGCCAACCTCAGCGTACCCGCCTTCTGTCGGTATTTCAAGCTACACACGCGTAAAACTTTTATTGGGTATCTCAATGAGGTGCGAATCAATGCGGCTTGTAAATTGTTGATTGATCAAGACTTTTCTATCGGCCAAATCGCAGATGTAGTGGGTTTCAATAATTTATCCAACTTCAATCGACAGTTTAAAAAGATAAAGGGCCTAACTCCTCGTGCCTATCAGCAGTTCTATCAATAGTGTAGGGGATTAAGCCTCCCGAGGGGAAAGATTCCACTTGTACTTTACCGCTAATATCCTCAGAATGATAATGAAGAAAACGGTGATGAGCATGGCAGCATCGCGCTCAACATTCAAGGCGGATAAAGCTAGAAACAAGAGACCTCCCGCAATGCAGGCGGTAGCGTAGATTTCCTTTCTAAAAATCAAAGGAACTTCATTACAAAGAACATCTCGTAGTACGCCACCAAATACGGCGGAAACAGTACCCATAATGACAGCAATGGGTGCCGCAAGACCAAAGGCAAGGGTTTTTTCTAACCCCAATATCGTATACAGGCCAATCCCAATAGTATCAAATACGAATAAGGTGCGGCGGAGCTTATGCACCCCTGTTCCGAAAAGATAACTCAAGAAAATGCCTACGGCTATAACGATCAAGTAGTTGGTGTCTAACATCCAGCCTACGGGTTGCCGACCGATCAAGACATCTCGTATTGTCCCGCCTCCTAAGGCTGTGACAAAGGCAATTACGCTAGCACCAAATACATCGAATTTGCGTTCGATGGCGGTCAAGGCGCCACTAATGGAAAAAACAAGTGTACCTGCTAAATCAAAGAAGTAAATAATATCCATAAGATTAAGAGCTTGTATGGGCAGACCTCAATTGCCTCCAAGCGGCAACTTTTGTTTTATACTGCGTTAGATTTTTCGCCTAATTACCCGCATTAGGCTGCAAAATTTGCCTTGTCTAAAACAAAATTTACTCACTTTCGGCTAATCATGCCTGCCCATACAAGCTCTTAAGCAAATCGCTCCGGATGTAGCAATGAAAGATTCACGCTCGGTTTTTTCTGGTCAATCACTTCAGCGACAAGTTTTCCAGTGATAGGGCCCAGACTGAGTCCCATCATCGCATGTCCACCCGCAATGGTGAGGTTTTGGATATGACGACTTGGGCCAATATAGGGAAGCCCATCCGGAGAACACGGACGGAAGCCGACCCAGATATCTAGATTTTGTTGATAGGGAATAGCCAGATCAGGGTAAAATTGGGGTAAGGCCGACAGGATTCCTTTCACTCGGTTTGGATTAACGGCATTACTCATCCCTCCCAATTCTAAGGTTCCGCCAAATCGCAGGTCTTTCCCCATTGGAGTAATGGCTACTTTGTCTTCGCTAAGAATCGACGGTAAGGTAGGGCGGCGCGCAGGTTCGGGTAGCGTAACGGAGTAGCCCTTTCCATCTTGTATGGGCATTTTGATATTTAAGCCTCGCAGTAACTTCTCAGACCAAGATCCCGCCGCTAGAATGACTTGATCTACTTCAATTTTTTCTTTATGCTGAGTGAGTAAATGGGTGACCTTTCCCTTGCTAGTTTGCCAAGTTTTTACCTGGGTTTGAGGTAGGAATGTTACACCGCTTTGCCGTAGGTCATTGACAAGTGCTGACATAAATTGGTGGGGTGCCAAATGTGCATCGCCGGGGTAAAGTACTCCTCCCAGGGTATTTACAGTGGTGTCAGGCTCTAATTTTTGCACCTCGGAGGGCGTTAAGGCGCGCGCCTCCACGCCAATCTGATTGGCTGTTGCTGCTGTACTGAGTTCCTCCTGCTCGCCTTTAGGAGTACGGTATAACATGAGTAAGCCCCTGGATTCGTAATCAAAAGGTAGTGCTAAGCCCTTGCTGAGTTCATCGTATAGCTCTTTACTCCCTTGATTAAGATCTCGGATAATTGGCATCGCTTCCTGTACCCGATCAGGATGACAAGCCCGATAGAATTGCCAAAGCCACTGCAGTAGTGAAATATTGAGCCGTGGTTTAATGAAAAAGGGACTACTGGGTTGAAACATCCATTTCAGCCCCTTCGCAATCACACCCGGACTGGCTAAAGGGACAAAATGACTAGGCACTACCATACCGGCATTGCCAAAAGAACAACCCTCAGAAAAGTCGCCTTGATCAATCACGCTTACTTCATGACCTGCTTGCCGTAGATAGTAGGCGGAGCAAAGCCCAATCACTCCACCACCAATGATATGGATTTTCATTTCTCAGTAATTAAATGACTTGGAAACCATGAGCATAGGGATCATCCTCGTCGTCAATAAAAATTTGGTTGTAGCCTGTGATCCGCGCCCACCCTTGAATGCTAGGAATGATGGCTGGGTATTCGCCGCACTGACTTAAGGCACTTACCTCACCAATGAATTGACTACCAATGATGCTTTCATGCACAAATTGATCTCCTTCCTTTAGCTTTCCTTGAGCGTACCATTGTGCCATGCGGGCTGAGGTTCCGGTGCCACAAGGAGATCGGTCTATGGCTTTTTCGCCATAAAAGACGGCATTGCGAGCATCGGCTGTAGGGGAAATGGTGTCGCCAGTCCAAAGGATATGGCTGAGCCCCTTAATGCGCTCATCAAGTGGATGAACAAATGAGTATTGTTCGTTTAATCGCTGACGGATAATGGGACTCCATTGGATCAATTGCCCAGGGCCATAGGCATCTATACCTGTCTCTTATACACATCTCCGAG
>CAJXUM010000479.1 GCA_913060855.1 uncultured Lewinella sp.
GACCGGAGAGGGCGCGCAAATTCGAATTAGAGGATCTGCTTCTTTGTCTCAGCTCAATGAGCCGATCGTAATCATCGATGGTATTCGAGTGGATCGAGGGGGTGGATTTGGAAATGGAGGATTTGCTTCAGCAGGAGGAGGAGGAGCCCCGTCCCGCCTGGATGATATTAATCCTGAATCAATCGAACGGATTGAAATACTAAAAGGAGCTTCTGCCGCTACGCTTTTTGGGACCGAGGCGAGTAATGGTGTGATTCAAATCTTTACCAAAAAGGGAACAATCGGTAAACCTAGGATCAATCTCAAATGGGCGCAGGGCGTCATTAACTATCCCGATCGTTTTCAGGATAATGTAGGCTTTGCACGTACCACTGCACAGGCAAGCGCCTTATCCGACTTTTATAAGGAACCTATAAAACCTTATCAACTGATTCGTCGATCCTTTACAGAGGAGTTATTTGAAACAGGTACTTCTACCAATGTTTCCGCTGGGGTTTCTGGTGGAACATCTATGATCAACTACTACGTTTCTGCTCGGTACTTCTCTCAGGATGGGCCCTTTGGAGGAAATAATCGAAATTATCCAGTAGGGATTAATACCCAAGCCACCGACACTGACCAGAAAGGCCAGTTGAACCTGAACTTGAACATCTTTCCGAGTGAAAAACTCAACTTTCAAATTACCTCTGGGTATTCTAGTACAAACTTTAGCACGCTACAAACCAACAATAATATCTATGGCGTAGGTTCATTGGCTCAATTTAGTAAACCGGAATTGGCTAGTGCAAGTAATCAGACGGGTACCATTGCCTTTGCTACCGTCAATGAAGTACTCCAATTATCGGTAGGGCAAGATGTGCGCCATTATAATGGAAGTTTAGCCATGAATTACTATCCCCAATCTTGGCTAAAACTAGATGCTGTCTTTGGCGTGGATTACTCCAATCAGAGCAGTGTAGAATTTACGCCATTCGGTTGGAATATCGACGGCTTTTCCAGCAATAATGTCAACGGACAAAAGGACTATACGGATCGTAACTTCACCGCCGTATCTGCCGAACTCAAAGCGACCTTCAACAATCGGATCAATTCCAAGATCACCTCTGATTTGATTTTAGGTGCGCAACTGATTCGACAAGAAGAACTCATCCAGTCGGGATCTGGTACTGATTTTCCTGGTCCTGGTTTTGAGATTTCCAGTGCGGCCGCTAATCAGCAATTATTTGAGTTCTTCTCTGAAGTCATCAATGCGGGTGTTTTTGCACAGGAGCAACTGGGCTTCAGCGATCAATTCTTCCTCACCTTAGGTGCTCGCCTGGATGGGCACAGTGCCTTCGGTTCGAATTTCAATGCGGCTATTTACCCCAAAGTGTCTTTCTCTTATGTTCCATCGGATGCGGGCTGGTGGCACAATATCGGCCCCATTAGTAGTTTGCAGCTTCGCAGTTCCTATGGCTGGGCTGGCTTGCAACCTGGTGCTTTCGATGCTCTAACTACCTATCAAGCGTTGGCGTCCACCAGCGGAGCGGGGATTGTACCCAATAATTTAGGAAACCAGGACTTGGAGCCAGAAATATCCAAGGAATGGGAAGTGGGGACCGTCATTGGTCTTTTCAATGATAGAGTATCCCTTGAGGCCGTCTACTGGGATCGAACAGTGGAAGATGCACTCTTTGCACGCCAATTTGCCTTATCTGGAGGCTGGAGAAGTCGTCAGTTGGTCAACATTGGTGAATTATCTGCCAATGGCGTCGAGTTGAAAATCAATGGGATAGTCTATAAATCCAAAGATTTCACCGTTGAGTTATCCGCCAATGCCGCTTATCTCAAGGAAGAAGTGATTTCCTTAGGTGGTGCTCCTCCTGTGAAAGTAGGAGGTTCCTACCCCCGATATCGGAATTTCTTGATAGAAGGCTTCGCCCCTGGCGCCCAATTCGGTGCTAAATTGGTCGAAACAAGCGGAGACCAACTACCTATCGATTTTAATAGTGATGGTTTACCCGACTCGCGCCAGGAGATCGTCGGCTTTTTAGGGGAGAAAACACCGGGTGAATTGTCCTTACCTACCACAATCGGACAAGGCGGTGTATTATTGGTAGATGAAGATGGCGATGGTGATTTCCTAGATCATTACCTAGGCAAGGGAACTCCCGATTGGCAAGGCTCCTTCGGTGCCACTTTGAGGTTTCGAAATTTCAGCATGTCTACTTTATTTGAATACAAGACCGGCAATTTCAAAATCAATAATCTTACGAGTGCTTTCCGTCAAGCCAATGGTAGTATTGGCCGAAACTTACCTGGCTCAGCACTAGTAGAAAGAGATTATCTATCAGGTGGAGTAGACAATAATGGGAATGCACTCAATTCAGGAGAAGTGCGTTACGAAGCATTAAAAGGATGGCTATTGGAAAACTTAGCCTTAGCTCCTTTTTCTGGTCTAAATAGTATTGAAAAGGCGGACTTTATTCGCTGGCGCGAACTAAATGTTACTTATAAGTTCCCTGCTGCCATTCTCTCTAAGCTAAAGTTGAGAAATGCCTCTTTCACCGTAGCGGGTCGCAATTTGGCCTTGTTTACGGGCTATAGCGGCGTTGATCCCGAGATAAATGTTTTTGGTAGGGGAGGAGACGGTGATGAAACCGATACGACTGACCAAAACTTCGGAATTGGGATTGAAGCTTTTGGCTGGCCTATTCCTCGACAACTCATCTTTACGTTAAAAGTAGGCATTTAGTGATCAGATTAAACGAGTTCAATACTTAAAAATAGAACAATGAAACAATTAGTAATTCATATAAAGACTGGCGTTCTGCGATGTTTACTCATCCTCTGCGTCTTCTCAACTATCACGGCTTGCTCAGATCTATTGCAAGCTGATAATCCAAATAACCTATTAGAGGAAGATTTATCTGATCCTCGTTCGGTAATGCCGATGGTAAATGGCGTCCAGGCATCTATCACAAGAGCCATTGCCAATATTATTGCGCCTTATTCGACCGCCAGTGACGAGTTATCCTGGATCGGCTCGCGGGATGCTTGGCAGCAATTACAATTGGGTAATTTCAATAACCCCAATAATGAATTTACAGATGCCGCCTTCTTCTTTGTCGGTGAAGGACGTTGGTGGAGTGATGAGGTCATTCAACGAATCGAAAATTTCGAAAAAGAAGGGATACTTCTGGCAGGTGATGAAGTACAAATGGCCCGAGCCTATTTATATGGAGGCATTATGTATACGGTCATCGCTGATATGTTTGATGATTTCGTGGTAGATTCCGATAAAAGCGAAGCCGCGCCTCCCGTTGATCCACAAAATATGGACCAGCTCTATGACAAGGCTATTGGCTATTTCCAGAAAGGCCTAGCCATCAGTGGAATCTCAACCGACCTTAGTGCCACATTTAATGGAATGTTAGCTCGTGCTTACTATTCTAGGGCTTTATGGGCCAAGTTGAATCCCATGGATACCAATAATCCACTCATCAATAATTCAGAGGCTAGTCAATTTGCCGAAGCTGCTTTGGCGCTTATGTCTGCCGACTTTGTATTTTCTTTAGATACAGATCCAAGCACACCAGATGTAGTTGGAAATTTAGATATTGGCCAGCAAGTCAATCAACGATTAGAAATGCGATTGTCTAATGATTATATCATTCCTAATGCAGCTAGCAGCGGTGTCGCCAATCTAACCGATGGTGATCCGGCGACAAGTATCAGTTTGTTGGACCCTATTGATCAAATCGCTGATCCTATCTTATACAAGGCAGTGGTAGATTTTTCGACCCAAGCACAGTATGTAGATTTCACCATGGTTTCAGCGCGTGAAATGTACCTGATTCTTGCCGAAGCCGAATTGGCGGCCGAAAACCTAGTTGGGTTTAGTGAACAGATCAATAAACTTCGAGCGCTGGACAGTGAGTTGTCTGCCTTCACGGATCAAGTAGATGCCTTGACCTTATTGAAGCACTCCAGGCGAGTTAACCTATTTCTGCAAGGTCGTCGAATCGCTGATCATTATCGATTTCAGGACCCTGCAACCGATTGGCAAGCCAATAGCGATGCTTTATTGACGCCGGGTACGTTTTTTCCGATCACCATTACGGAGATCCGAGCCAATCCTTTCATCAACTAAGCGGAGATGAGTACTCATTACAGTGCCATCAAAACCAGGCTGTAACATAGATAGATTTATCATAGGCTTGCCGAATTTCGGCAAGCCCATTTTTTGCACCACTTCCTTTAGTATTATACTTGTTTATGCAATCGTTTGCTTGATTCTCTATTAAGTTATACTTGTTTTTCTTCTTTAAAAAGGGGGCATAGCGTAATTATTTACTATAAGTTGTTAATTTTATCATATAGTGTTTGGTATTTCAAATACCTTTATTAAATTCGTGCAATCGTTTGCATTACATGAAGAAGAGCAAAACCACCATACGAGATATTGCAGGAGCACTGAGTGTAACCTCATCGACGGTTTCGAGAGCCTTGAATAACCACCCGGCCATTAGTGACGATACGAAGCAGTTAGTGACAGCGATGGCTCGGCAAATGAACTACAAGCCTAATCGTTTGGCGGCGGCACTCCGGAGTGGGAAAAGTATGAATATCGGAGTGATTGTACCGATGGTGGAACGGAGCATATTTGCAGCGATTATCCGTGGAATTGAAGAAGTGGTAGCGCAGAGCGGTTACGGCATTATTATGTGCCAAACTTATGACGAGCTGCGATATGAAAAAAGAGCTTTTGACACCTTATTTAGATCACAGGTAGATGGTGTTATTGCCTCAGCAACTCGTTCATCTGGTAATATAGAATTATACAAAAGTGTCATTGAAGAGGATATACCGTTGATTTTATTTGACCGTTCTATCGACGAATTAGGAGTGAGTTCGGTCGTCGTGGATGACTTTAAGGGAGGATACGAGGCCACCCGCCACCTGATTGAGCAAGGCTGTAGAAAAATTGTTCATTTTGCTGGTGACCTAGATATCAAGATCTACCAGGAACGATTGAAAGGATATAAAGCGGCATTGGCAGAAGAGGGGATAAAGTTTGAAGCTCATCGTGTGATCAACTGTCCATCGGATATTGAACGAGGACGGAAAGCGGCGGAGCAAATTATACTAGATAATGATATTCCTGATGCTATTTTTTCTTCTAGTGATTTCGCCGCATTGGGTGCATTACAAGTTCTAAAGAGCAAATTTAAGATACCAGAGGATATAGCCATTGTGGGTTTTGCGAACGAACCTTTTACCTCTTTTGTCGAACCGGCTATGACAACGGTCAACCAGCACGGTAGAGATATGGGGAGACTAGCGGCTAAAGCCTTCTTGGATTGTGTGGCTAATAGAAAAGGGTATGTGCCGAGACAGATTGTATTACAGCCTGAACTGATTGTTCGTGCTTCTTCAAAAAAGCTTAACTGATTTATGCTAAATTCTGATTTAAGCGGCCAAGTAGCCGTAGTTACTGGAGGAGCTGGGGTATTAGGAAGTGCGATGGCAAAGGGTTTGGCCTCTGCTGGCGTAAAAGTCGCCATCCTATCACGTACAGCCAGTAAAGTAGAGGCAGTGGTAGCCCAAATCGAAGAAATGGGGGGCACTGCTATGGCTGTCTCTTATACACATCTGACGCTGCCGACGAAGAGGATAGTGTAGAT
>CAJXUM010000480.1 GCA_913060855.1 uncultured Lewinella sp.
GATCAGCCTCGGTCTCGTGGGCTCGGAGATGTGTATAAGAGACAGCAATAATGCCTACAAGGATCGCAGAGGTTATTATTATAAAACTTTGGGCAAAGATACGGTTCATTTAAGTCGGTATACCGGCCAAAAAGCCATGGATTTTATCGATCAAGCCACATCCGATCAACCCTTCTGTTTATCCCTTAGTTTTAGCGCCCCGCACGCTCATGATGGGGCCAAAGACCAATACTTTTGGCAAGACGTCACCGATCCTTTATTACAGGGAACCACCATGCCTGGCCCCGAATTGGGAGAGGATAAATATTTTGAAGCCCAGCCCGATTTTGTTCGAGCAGGTTTCAATCGCTTGCGATGGACCTGGCGCTATGATACCCCAGAGAAATACCAGCATAGTGTGAAAGGCTATTACCGGATGATTTCGGGAATTGATCTGGAGATTGGAAAAATCCGTAAAAAATTGGAAGAAAAAGGAATGGCTGAAAATACCGTCATTATCCTCATGGGGGACAATGGTTATTTTCTAGGCGAACGCCAATTTGCGGGTAAATGGCTCCTATATGACAACTCGGTTCGCGTTCCATTAATCATCAATGATCCTCGGGAAAAGCACCAGGACTCGGAGGAGATGGCGCAGAACGTAGATATTCCTTCTACCATAATGGACTTAGCTGGCCTCCCGATTCCCGAAGCTTGGCAAGGGAAAAGTTTGTTGCCTTTGGTACAACAGAAGGAAACGAGTTTGAAACGAGATACTGTACTAATTGAGCACCTTTGGGAATTTGCAAATATTCCACCTAGCGAAGGGGTACGGACCAATGACTGGAAATACTTCCGCTATGTCAATGATAAATCGAGTGAAGAATTATATCACTTGACAGATGATCCTAAGGAAATCAACAACCTGGCGAGCAGCCCTCAGTACCAAAAGACCCTACTTGAATTTAGGGAAAAGTGCGATGAGTTAATCAAAAGAAACAGCGACCGGTATGCGAAGTCTCCCACTGACTTATTCATCGAATATATCCGCGAACCCGCTACTGTTTTGATTCAAGATTCCAGCCCCGAATTTGGGTGGATTGTTCCACAAGAAGCAGTGGCTCAATCCGGCTACCAACTATTGGTAGCTTCTTCCGAGTCGCAGATAGATAACAATATTGGCGATGTGTGGGATAGCGGTCAGGTAAGAGGGAATCAGTCTTCGGAAATAGTATATGCAGGTACGCCATTGAAGAAAGGAGTGAAATACTACTGGAAGGTCCGCATTTGGGATGCCGTCAATCGACTATCCAATTATTCGGCTTCACAAACTTTTCAAGTAGGAGAAGAGGGAGCGGGTTTGACAACCCCTAATATTTTCCAAGTAGATCGAATTACACCTGTCTTTTTCAGACCAGTGGCTAAATCCGCTTACTTTGCTGATTTTGGAAAAGCGGCCTTTGCCAATTTGGAAATCACCTATGAGGCCAAACGAGCCCATACACTGACGATTAGAATCGGAGAGCAACTCAAAGACGGTGAGATCAATCGTGATCCCCAAGGTCATATTCGTTATCAAGAAGTGGCCCTACCCGTTGTCCCCGGTAAGAAAAAATATATCCTACCGATAACAGCAGATAAACGCAATACCAAGGTGGGAGCGGTAGCTCTACCTGACTCTTTTCCCGTCCTCCTTCCTTTTCGCTATGCTGAAATTACGGGCGCCAAGCATAAAATTACGGCAGCTGCTTTGACGCAATTGGCCTATCACAGTTATTGGGATGATACGCAAAGTCATTTTACTAGCTCTGATGATATCTTGAATCAAGTATGGGAGATGTGCAGGTATTCCATCAAAGCCACTACTTTTGCTGGTTTGTATGTGGATGGTGATCGGGAAAGAATTCCTTATGAAGCGGATGCTTACCTCAATCAGTTGAGTCATTATACGACCGACAGGGAATATGCGATTGCACGGCAGACGATTGAGTATTTTATGGAAAATCCCACCTGGCCTACAGAATGGCAACAGCATGTAGCGCTCATGTTTTATGCTGATTATAAGTATACTGGAAATACCGAACTCATAGAAAAATACTATGAACCGCTGAAGCACAAAACCTTGATGGAATTGCGGCGAGAAGATGGCTTGATAAGCTCCGCCAATGTGACGCCTGCTATTATGAAAAAATTAGGTTTCAAAGATCCCGCGATAGTACTCAAGGATATCGTGGATTGGCCACCCGCACAGAAAGATACGGGTTGGAAATTGGCGACAGCAGAAGGAGAAAGAGATGGCTTTGTGTTTAAACCCATCAATACCGTGATCAACTGCTTGTATTACCAGAACATGAAAATCATGGCAGAATTCGCTACGGCCCTGGGCAAATCCGCCGAAGCGACTACCTTCGAATTACGAGCCTTACAAGCGAAACAGGCGATTAATGAGAAACTTTTTAATCCAGCTACCGGTGCTTATGTAGATGGTGAAGATACCGATCACTCCTCCCTTCATTCCAATATGATGGCGCTAGCCTTTGATGTCGTACCGACTCAACATAAAAAGTCGGTGGTAGAATTCATCAAATCTCGGGGTATGGCTTGTAGTGTATATGGTTCTCAGTATTTGTTGGAAGCCTTGTATAATGCCGGCGAAGCGGATTATGCCCTGGAATTGATGACGGCGCAGCATGATAGGAGCTGGTACAATATGATAAAGATAGGCTCAACGATTTCGCTAGAAGCCTGGGATATGAAATACAAACCTAATGCTGACTGGAATCACGCTTGGGGGGCTACACCTGCTAATATAATCCCGAGTTACCTCTGGGGAATACGGCCCAAGACTGCGGGTTACAGTATTGCTACGATAAAACCTCAGATGGGATCTTTGAAAAGCAGTTCCATCGAGGTGCCTACCATCAAAGGAAATATCAAGGGGACCTACCAATTTGTCAATCGGAGATTGCAGCGATATACCATCGATATTCCAGCTAATATGGTAGCTGAGTTTGAAATAAGCGGGGCGTCCAATCAGGTGGTTAAACTCAATGGAGAAGATGTGAGTACGGCCTTTGGTTCGATACGCCTGGGGCCAGGAAAGAATAAAATTGACTTGGTGATCAATTCCTTTTAGAATAATAGGAATGGTCTGCCATGAGATTTAGCTTCTTAGCGGTCTATAGGTACGCCTTATCATAAGGCGTACCTAGTAACAAATGCTGTAATTCGGATTGTCATGAAAAACCTATGCCAGGCTTTATTCATCCTAGCTTGTTGTCATTTTTTAGGCTGCAATAAAGCGCCGAAGCAAGATGATCAGCGACCGAACATCTTGTACATCTATGTCGACCAGCTGAGTGCTTCCATGATGAGTTGTGCGGGGAATGATTGGGTGGAAACACCGGCTATGGATTATATCGCCAAAAATGGCATCCGCTTTACCCGCGCCTATACACCCAACCCGGTTTGCTCTCCCGCGCGGGTAAGCTTGATGACGGGCCGCCTTCCTGGCTTCTTCAAGGACAAGAATGGAAATGAAGTGCGAGAGAACAGAGGGTCGATGCGTATGCCTCCCGTAGATCAAGAAGTGTTGAATACGACGATCGCTACTTATTTGAAAAAGGCGGATTACGAATTATACTTTGGCGGGAAAGAGCATCTTCCGCCATCTTTGACACCCAGTGACTTAGGTTTTACTGATTTTAGCGATGATGAACGAGCCGTTTTAGCAGAAGAAACAGCCAAGTTGATCAAAGCCGAACATGCAAAACCCTATTTCATGCTGGTCTCGCTGATCAATCCGCATGACATCTGCTATATGGCCATCCGAGAAATGGCGACTTCCAAGACAGATTCCATGATTCTTGAACGGGGGACGTTGGAATTGTCGGTGCTAGATGAAGCGATGGCGATACCCGAAGGCGTGTCGGAAGAGGAATTCTTTAGTACCTATTGCCCACCACTTCCACCTAATTTTGAACCGCAATTCGAAGAACCTGCTGCCGTTTTACAGCTCATCAATGCCCGCCCCATGCGCAAAAACGCGCGCGAAAATTTTACCGATAATCAATGGCTTCATCATCGCTGGGCTTATGCCCGTCTGACCGAATTGGTAGATCAGCGAATACAACTAATCCTCGACGCACTAAAAGAGAGTGGCCAAGAAGAAAACACCCTCGTTATTTTTTCTAGCGACCACGGAGATATGGATGGGAGCCATCGGATGGAACACAAATCTACCTTGTATGAAGAGTCGACCAATGTTCCCTTTATGGCCATGTGGAAAGGACATATTGCTGCTGGTCAAGTAGATGATACGCATTTGGTATCCAATGGCTTGGATTTGCTTCCGACCGTTTGTGATTATGCGGGTGTGAAAGGGGCGGCGGATCCAAGAGGAAGAATCTTACGCCCGCTTTTTGAAGGGAAAGAGGTGAGCTGGCGAGAAAGCCTAGGCGTGGAAAGCGAGATAGGTAGGATGGTCGTTAGCGCCGATGGTTTCAAGTACATTCTCTATGATGCTGGGGAAGCCGAAGAGCAACTGCTGAATTTAAATGAGGACCCTTACGAAATGACTCATTTTACGAATGATCCCGCCTATTCCGCCAAATTGCGCGCGCTTCGGCAGGTGTTTGACACGGAATGGTTTCGGTAGGAGAGAGGAAGACTTCTGAAGTTTTCTAATGAGATGCCCAAGGAAACTTCAGAAGTCTACAGTGTAATATCAAAACGAAAAACGAATGAAAAAACAAGCCATTATCCTATCACTAGGCCTTCTCTTAGTTGGGTTTATTAGTGTGTATGCGCAAAAAGGACACACTGTCTCGAAAGCAAACTTCCAAGATCCAGGAGGTGAATATAAACCCATGCCTTTCTGGCACATGAATGGTGAATTGACAGAGCCTGAAATCCTACGCCAAATGGAAGATGCAGCGGCAGCAGGATTTAGTGGCTTGGCCATTTTACCCGCGCACAGCACTCGTCCCGATTTTTTAAGCCCCACCTTCTTTAAGCGCTATAAATTCATCTTGGAGACGGCTAAGAAAATGGATTTAAATATCATTTTATATGATGATACGGGGTTCCCCAGTGGAACAGCTGGAGGAAGAATCGAAAGAGAATATCCACAGTATTTGCGTAAAAATTTGGAGAAGGTCGAATACAATGTCACCAAGCTTCCTTACTGGAAATGTATTGTTAAAACAAATCACTATTCATTTTGACACCACTTCGTTGTTTAAGATACGCTTTAGCTAATGGTAATAACCGTCTGCTTGGTAAATGAAATATCTTTGCCTTGCTTTTCTGCCTCGATTAAGAAAGAATGTAAACACTGATTAGAAACATTCTTGAGCTCTACCGACTCATCATCTACCCAATTGACTTGCGCTTTGTCATACTCATTCTTTTGTTTGAGAATATTTTCAAACATGTTTTTCAATTCAGGTGTCTGAACCACTTTTTGCTTATTCGTGGAAGGGTTCGGTTTGTTGATGGTTGATTGCAAAGAAATTGTCATGATAAATTCGATTTTTTATTTTTTAATCTTCCTGTTAATTCGTTTTTGCTAGAATTATGGTACAAATATCAAAACAATATCCATAAGTTTTTATTTACATTATTTATACGCTGTCTCTTATACACATCTGACGCTGCCGACGAAGAGGATAGTGTAGAT
>CAJXUM010000481.1 GCA_913060855.1 uncultured Lewinella sp.
CGAGATCAGCCTCGGTCTCGTGGGCTCGGAGATGTGTATAAGAGACAGGTCTTGAATTAGCTTAAAAACAACAAACCTATGGCTTCTATAAAGATTCAGTTTCCCAATGATGAGGGCGTGATGTTGGCGGCAAGACTAGAGTTGCCGGTCAATCAGCATCCTCACTCCTATGCTTTATTTGCACATTGCTTTACCTGTAGTAAAAACCTTTCTGCCATCAGGACCATTAGTAAGGCGCTCAACCAAAGTGGTGTAGCCGTTTTACGGTTTGATTTTACCGGATTGGGGCAGAGCGAGGGTGATTTTGTAGATACTAACTTCTCTTCCAATGTGGAAGATTTGCTAGCAGCAGCGAAGTATCTGGCTGACAACTATGAAGCGCCAAGCCTACTAGTCGGTCATTCGCTAGGTGGTGCAGCGGTGCTGTGTGCGGCTTATCAACTGCCAGCAATAAAAGCAGTGGCTACTATTGGTGCACCTTTTGATCCAGAGCATGTGAGCCATCTGTTGGGGGATAGTATAGATGAGATTGAAGCGAATGGGGTGGCAATGGTGAATATTGGAGGACGTCCTTTTCAAGTAAAAAAGCAATTTTTGGAAGACATCCGATCCAATAACATTAGCGAGAAGATCAAAAACTTGAAAAAAGCACTCCTAATCATGCATTCCCCACAGGATAGCACGGTGAATATTGACAATGCAGCTCGCCTATATACTACGGCCAAGCATCCAAAAAGCTTCATCAGTTTAGATGGGGCGGATCATCTCCTGAGTGATAAAATCGATGCTCAATATGTCGGTGATTCCATTGCTTGTTGGGTAAAACGATATTTGGCTTTACCCGCACAAGAGAAATTGCGAGGTGAGAAGGCGGTAACCGTACGCTTGGGTGACGAAGGCTTTACGACGGAGATTATGGTCCGGCATCATAGTCTTACGGCTGATGAACCCGTTTCAGTCGGGGGTAATGACTTCGGTCCTTCTCCTTATGAATTGTTGACTTCTGGATTAGGGGCTTGTACCGCTATGACTCTCCAAATGTATGCAAGGCGCAAAAAATGGGATTTGAAAGAAGTCAAAGTTCACCTAGCACACTTCAAAGACTATGCTAGTGACATGGCGGACACGGAAAATAGTAAGAGTAAGATCGATCACTTCGATTTAAAGCTTGAGTTGGAAGGCGATTTGGATGAAACGCAACGAACGCGACTCTTGGAGATTGCAAATAAGTGCCCGGTGCATCGGACTTTGCATCAGGAGGTGGCGATAAATGTTTATACCTGAGGGGGTGACTGTTTTTACTTCAGGGGGTGACGGTGAGTCACCCCCTGAAGTAAAAAATGGAAGATTGATTCCTCAATCTTCCATTATACATACTATAGTAGACGAAACATTTTTATTTCATCAGGATCATTCGTTGGGTTTGCGTATGCTCACCCGTTTTGAGCGTGTAATACAATAGGCCGCCCGCTCGCAAATCTTTCCCAAGGATAGATAGCTGGTGACGTCCGCTGGTATAAACAGCTTCCTGATGATAGATTAGTTGACCTTCAGGATTGTGAATAATGAGTTGTACTAATCCTGGGTTTTGTATTTCAAATTGTACTGTTGTCTCCGTTTTGAAAGGATTCGGGAAGTTCTGCCATACGGTGAATGCCTTCTCAGGTTGAGCGACTGCTTTCCAGTCTAGCTTCACACTCATCGTTTCGTAGTCATCGTCATAAGCTTCAGCTTTCAATAGACTTGAATTGATATCCAATAACTCGCTAAGGCTTGCTTTGACTTTAGCTTCGACCTCCAGGGCAAATAGCTCTACTTCTGTCACATCAGCTGCTAATTTGAGCTCTTCATTCCAGCTGGTTGTAATAATACCCTGCTCGATCGCACTTAATCCGAAATGCCCTGCCTCAGCCGCACCGTAGTGAATATCTATTAGCTCTAAAGCCGTCTGGTCAAAGGCCAAACTAAATTGATACCCTTTTACTAGTTTTTCACGTGGTACTTTAAAACTGATGCGTTGTTTGTCGCCAGGGTATACGGTTTGATCGAGTGCTTCGATTAAGAAATCTGCACGTCCTCTTTCATCCACCTCATTGGAGGTAAGACCAGTGGCCGCGCTATTCACTACATCACCGATTTTCAAGGATATGAAGTCAAGCCCTAGTACACAAGTTGATACATTCTCAACCGTAAGAGATTCGGGGAAGGCTTCGTTCCATGGATTCCCAGGTTCAGGGAATTCATAGTTCGTAGGTACAAATCGGTAACTCGTATTATTCGTGAAGTGGTCGATATCATTCAATAAGAGACGTCGTAATTCAACCATATCCAAGGCCGTGACCGTCTGGCTATTATTGACATCTGCCGCGATTAACTGGTACGGTGTTTCTAATGGTAGATTTCCAAGGATATGACGATAGATACGAATGATATCTAGGGTCGTAATGCCGTATTTATGGAACTCATCCAATTCAGGTCTCACCGTATAGTTTCCACCTAACTCCACACCAGGTGCGAAGAAGTAACCGTTTAGACTACCCACAACACCATAGTTTTCTACATCGAGTAGTACATTGGCATTGTTCGGTAAGGCGGTGGGTCCTTCTATCAGACCTTCTAATGCGGTATCGTCTGCACAGTTGCTACATAGGTCGTCTTCGTCTTGGATGTAGACCGTAATCAGACAGGATTTATTATTGAATCCGCCGATCGTACTATCAGGTTGTGGCGCTTCAGGATTGAAGGCTCCATCCCAAAAATGTAACTCTACCTCTGCACTATATCGATCAGCACAAGTGAAGGTTAAACTGTTTTTCGTGATGTCAGCAGGATCTCCATCTCTATTGATAGAAAAGCGAAGGGGCTGCGTACATTCATCTTCGAGTGCACTGATCACATCGGAGGCAAATAAGGTTACCCCAGCTTCGTCATCTTCACCATCCCCATCACTGTCGGTACCTGCAGGGACAGT
Source organism: uncultured Lewinella sp. (assembly GCA_913060855.1). Lineage (GTDB taxonomy): Bacteria > Bacteroidota > Bacteroidia > Chitinophagales > Saprospiraceae > DT-111. The sequence continues at coordinate 2,972 of CAJXUM010000481.1, forward strand.
TCCCAGATTGACTATATATCCGTTCTGGCAAATAGGATCTGGTACAAAGCAATCTCTTACTTCAAAAGGCATCAAGGCACTAGTGAGGTTACCACAACCGTCCGTCACACGGAGTTCTAGTCGGTGTGCCCCTATCGGAAAAGTATGACTAATCGTAAAGTAAGGAGCCGTACCTAAGACCGCCGATGCCGGTAATTCCTCATTGAGCGAACCATCAGAGAATGCATCCAAGAACACTCTCACACTGGAGATACTGTCGAGGAAACAACCCTCAATCACTGTAAATGGATATTCTACCAATTCTTCACAGGCTGCCTCGTCCGTACAAACGGGATCGATCGGTGTAAAGGTGATCGAAGGTGGAACCAGGTCGAAAATCTTGATTTTCTGACTGTAAGTCCAATAACCTGTTGAATTTGTCTTCTTCCAATACCCTCTCGGGTTGGTGGTGCCATCACAGCTTTGGTCCTTGGTTTGTAATTCTGGTACAGCATTGAAAGCAAAGGAGTCGCGATCAACGTAAGCGGTATCAGCTAGTCGTAATACCCAAACGTATTCTTCGCCCTCTTCTCCGTCACAATCCTCGTCACGACCAATCTCAATCGGATCTGAGAAGCCATCCCATTCACAATGGTTGATGACATGATAGGTCCGGATAAGGTTATAACATTCGTTTCCTTCTTTTGCTAAAAAGACGTCTTCGTATTCTACCGTGAATGAATCACAGCCAATTCTATTGAGAATAAGCGTATCCATTAGGTCGACACAATTGGTCTCGGTATCTCTAGGGAAGCGTATTTCATATTCCATATTACGGGTCACCGTAATTAGCTGCGTATAGATTTGACTGGTTGGAATACCGTTTGGATTGACGATACGGAATCGTCGCGTGATGCTTCCATAACCACAATCATCCCAATCTAGTATCGGGCTAATTTCAAAAGCGGTTGATCCACAATTATCAGATATATTTGGAACGCCAAACAGCGCCGCTAATTGAATTGAATCTGATGGATTGAAGTCAAACGGTAAATCCTCACAACTCAAGGTGCGATCATCCACACCCGTGAATGTAGGTGATACATTGTCGGCTACCTCCGTATACATCCAGCACATGTTCTCCATGCCATTCACATCTACTACTCGCATTTCCACCACTGTAGATCGTCCTGCATCACAGCAAGTGAAATCAACAAAGGATCCCCATTCAGAGAAATAAGGTTCTGCGATGGTATCACAAGTAAAAGGATCGATATCATAGCGGCGGCGTACCTGGATAGAATCCACGCCACAATTATCATAACTTCCATTATTGATCTCGGGAAGGAATAGCCGCCCTGTACCATCGGCATCCAACTCTACTACTAAACCGCTACGGCAAATCGCCACTGGTTCCTGTAGGTCGCCTACTCGGAAGATACAGTAATGGATAAATTCACGTCCCACATCATCAAAGACGATATATCGGATAAGGTAATCACCAATGGCTACATCGGAGATCGTTCGATCATCATCTACCCCTATCTCATAGAGTGGGGCTTGGGTGGTATCTGAATACACTTCTGTTCTTACAAACCAGTCGTCTGATCCACAAGGAGAAGTCACATCAGGCAGTGGTACTTCCAGGGTAGCCGTACATTCGAATGGATCAACAGGGAACAACATGATGTTTTGCTCGATAATCGGGCAATAGTGATTACTTGTTGGGCATTCTATGACGGGTGCTGAAAAGCCACCTACTTTAATCGTTTGTATAAATGTATTGATCGTATCCAGGTCACAAGCATCGATGATACTCCATTCCCGTGACACCGTAAATACATCACTGCTTTCGTAGTCGAAAAGGTCTTTGTACACCACCGTGATATTATCATTACTGCCGACTTCCAGCTCCCCATAACCATCTAATGTCAGTACGAATGGGAAACCCGTTACTTCGGGGTGTGGCGCTCCTTCGTCCGTTTCTTGGAAGGTTTCTCCGCAATTGAAGATCGCGGTTCCGGCCGGTAAGAATACATCATCGACTTTATTTCTTCGGAAAGTAATTTCTTGTTCGCAACTGTCTACATTTCCATTAATATCTCTCAGGTAGAAAGTACGGCTAATGGTAGCGTCTTCGCAATCGTCAAACTCGTTGAGTCGATCGGCAAAAGTGATGGTATCCACCCCGCAATAGCTATCCGATACCACAGCTCTACCTAGCCAATCCAACGCATCTACATTATTTAATACCGTCTCGATATCATCTAATCTCAAGTCGTAACGCACGCCATGTGTTGGATAAGTAGCAGTGTCTACATTTTCATCCGTGAAGATCAGCGGTGAGGCTTCTTCTCCAGTGCCAATGACTACCCAGGTATAGTGTCCTCTATCCTCCGCCAACCAAGTAGTGGTGAGCAAAGAATAAGCTTGATCAGGTGCCAGCATCATAGCAAATTGTGTAACGGCTGTCATCGGACGATCAAATAAGCCTGTCGTATCGACATATGGGCTCCTGAACTGATCCGCAGACAAAGGATAAGGTGTTACACCAGATACTTGCGTATAGCAGCAAGGCTCCAAAGGATAGTATTCTCCCCAGAATAAGGTACCTACTCCATCCACCATGCCTTCTGGCCAACCATTGGGCACAGGACTAACATTCATATCTGTATATCTGTCTCTTATACACATCTGACGC
>CAJXUM010000482.1 GCA_913060855.1 uncultured Lewinella sp.
GATCAGCCTCGGTCTCGTGGGCTCGGAGATGTGTATAAGAGACAGATCTAATACAAGTACTTGGTTTTTAGTCGTTCCCAACCAAGTATTATCCTGGGTCTGGGCAATAGAATTGATCCCGGTCGAGTTATTCGCCAAGGTTTTTTGGAATAATAAAGAAAACTTTGTCTTACTAAGATTACAAAAATCGACTCCTTTGCCATAAGAAGAAATCCAAAGATTGTTTTCATTGTCCAAAAACAACTCATGGAGTTTATTACTCATTAAACTATGCGGATTCAGCGTCGAATGCTGGTATTTCTTTACAAATTGTCTATTTCCTTTATCAAAAAAGAGCAGCCCTAAATTACCAGAAGAAGCAATTAAGTAATCTTTTTCATAGGCAACCACATCCCAGATTCGACCTGTAGAAACACCTTCAAACTCGCTGTATGGTCCCGACCATCGAGGAGTAGTTCCAAAATGCAATAATGCCAATCCCTCGGAGGTACCTACCCAGATTGTGGTATCATTCTCTATCCATGCATTGTACGCAGTTAAAGGCCTTGAATTTTCACCTAAAGGAATAAGGGTATCTTGTCGTATAATACTATCTCTAAAGGAGGAGATGATAAGTCCAGCCTGACCATCTAGCAATGTAGAGACAATAAATTTGGGGGCTCCATCCTTATCTTGATGTACCTTGGCACGATACCCCCCCAATTCTCCCAATGTTTTTTGTTGACCCGTGTATATATTATAACTGTATAATTTACTACTAGCCCCCGTTCCCTGTCGAATCCATAAATCTCCATCTTCCTGTAGATAAAAGGCATAGTAATCTTCATTTACGACAGTATCCCCCTCTTTTAGATAAAACTGTTCAAATCGATCTTCTGCTCTGATGTAATGATTGATAGCATTGTAAGTGGTCAACCATAAATCTCCATTTTCAGCTTCAAAACAATGACTAGAGACATCAGAATGAGATAGTGATTTAGCTGAATAAATTTTAATATTTTTCCCATCATAACGATTTAGTCCATCTGCACTACTCAACCAGGCATAACCATAGGAATCTTGAGAGACGAATGCGTTATCGCCTTGTGACAGGCCATTTTCTTGAGTTAAATGATGAAACCAATGGATTTTGGGAACCCCCTGACCATACCCAACGACAGATAAAAATAAAAAGAAGAACAGGTGTAAAGTACTTAACAGTCTCAAGTTCATGTTGAACTATTTGTTTGAAGATCCTTATTACTGTGATTCTAAATTGTTTCAGTCATCAACAAAATAGCTCGAGAATTTAAATAAAAAAAGGGAGACTATTGCCTCCCTTTCTCAAAATTCTTAATTATGATTTACGGCCAAACCGTATCACCGTCATCTGGGCAATGTCTGGGACAAGGCAGATCACACAATACAGCTTCATCGCCCTGCAACAAATCATTCCCGTCCGCATCTACGGCGACTGCTACTAATGTTTTATAAGGCTTACCTTCTTCCTCAATTTTTGCGGTATAGAGTCTAAGCCCCACAGCATTAGGAATAGCGAGTAATTCTTGTGTGGCATCACGACTCAAGTAGGTTGAAGTGAAGTCCATATGCCGACTTTGTAATGCTTCACCAATAGTATTATTGGCGACTTCTCTTGAAATTGATGTTTTTTCCTTTCCTGTGTACATAAGTGATTGGATTAAGTGAACAATTAGAAGGCTGTATTTTCTTCATTATAGGCATAGCGAAAACAGGGTAGATTCATGCACATTTAAAATGAATCTACTGGCTGTACCGTTCCAAACGGCAGACCTAGGTCAACCAGCGTACAACCCTTAGGTCGCAAGACGCCTACCTCTCTGACTTAGCAGATGAAGTACAAACCATGTTCAAAGCTGCCTAGACAAGACTTTCGCCCGTCCACGCAAGAATCGAAATGGTTATTCTAAATTGGTTAGTTCAAAAAATTTAGGGCTGAAATGCCCAAAGGAAAGAATGTTGATCATGTGTTATGGTTACTTTCCTTTCCTGTTTTTTTCTATTTATCAACTCAAGAACCGTTCAAGAATGGATAAATATTAAGATAGCGCATTTGTTTTTCTTCCTAATTCACACACCAATAATCATGCCTAACAACTTTTAAAATTGAAATAAAGTTCCTATTCTTTTAAATTATTTGCATTTTCTTTCATTTTTTTGTCTAGCGGCATTTTACGAATAGCTGAGCTGGCTTTTTTTGTGAAGTGTTTCTAAAACTATCGCTTGCGAAGCTTAGAGATGCTATGGCGACATCTCTAAGGCCATCAACAACAGTTTTGACATCACCTAAAAGAAATAATCCCGAATCCTGACTAAGGCCAAGATTCGGGATTAATAGTGGTGTGTTTAAGTATTGACTCTAATTTTCCAGCGCGCCAAGCACTTATTTCCCAGCTGTTTCGGTGGTGTGTAAGGATTGAGCTTTTTCCACCAATTCGAGAAACTCTTTCCGATAACCATTAGTATCCTTCCCTTTCGCAGATTTCGCTAAGGATTTAATTTGCTCAAAATTTGTATCGCCCTTGAATTCTGAATCACGTAGAAGCATACCAAAGGAGGCGACAGCGGCCGACCATCTAAAATTATCAGAACTAGCTGATAATGGAGAGGCTTGGGCGGTCACGGCTTGCTCTATCAATTGGCTCGTTTTTCCTTCCGGTGCTTTATAGCGTAATTTGACCAGGCAAAGCTCGTCTTGTTGTTGCGTCAAAACGTTTTTAGCGTCTTGGTACTTCAGCTTATCTACTTTTGGCAAAAGGCTCGTTTCTATTCCTGCAGGTATAATTTCATAGAGCGCAGTAACGGTATGTCCAGCACCTAATTCTCCAGCATCTTTCTTATCATCATTGAAATCTTCGTCATTGAGTAATCGGTTTTCGTAACCAATGAGGCGGTAGCCTTGCACCTTGGCGGGGTTAAACTCAAGCTGGAACTTTACATCTTTGGCCACAGTGTACATGGTTGCACCAAATTCATTGACCAATACTTTTTTGGCTTCGTCTATGTTATCAATGTAAGCATGATTCCCGTTCCCTTTATTGGCCAATTGTTGCATTTTGCTATCCTTGTAATTTCCCATTCCAAAACCTAGTACGGTCAAGAAAACACCACCTTCTCTTTCTTTTTCAATCATGCGTACCATATCGGCATCAGAACTGGCTCCGACATTAAAGTCGCCATCCGTGGCTAATATTATTCGATTATTGCCCTGCTGTACGAAGTTTTCAGCAGCTGTCTTATAGGCCAATTTGATACCTGCACCGCCAGCGGTAGAACCTCCGGCTTGTAGTTTTTCAAAGGCATCTTTTATCTTTTGCTTATCGCTACCTTTAGTAGGTGGCAATACAAGGCCAGCTGCTCCAGCATAGACCACAATAGCTACCTTGTCATTGGGGCGCAATTGATCTACCAACAGTTTGAAGGCTGATTTGAGCAGGGGTAGTTTATTTTGAGCACTCATACTTCCGGATACATCGATCAAGAAAACGAGGTTGGAAGGCGGTAGGTTCGAAGCGGGGATCTGCTTGGTTTGCATACCAATATGAAGCAATTTATGCTGTGGTGCCCAGGGGCAATCTGCTATCTCACTCACTACCGTAAAAGGATGCTTTGAAGTAGGTGCGGGGTAATCATAGTCGAAATAGTTGACCATTTCTTCTACTCGAATGGCATCTTTGGGCGGTAGGCTATTATTATTGATAAAGCGACGAAGGTTGCTATAGGAAGCCGCATCCACATCGATAGAAAAAGTCGATAAAGGCTTTTGGGTGGCATTCAAGAAGCTATTTTCATTAATAATGTCATAATCTTCCGTGTTGCTTTGGGCATCAGGTCGGCGGATAGGTTTAGCCATCATCCTGCTTGTAGTTATACCTGGTGCTTGTGCTGCCAATGCATTGGATCTACGCTGACGAGATCGATCCTTTTTGGCCCTTACCTTTCGCTCTTTGGCAGAGCTGGTCACTACAACTTCCTGTAAAGCAGCCAGGTCAGCGATCAAGGTAATCTTATGGATTTGCTGTTCACATAATCCTTCTTTTTCTAGTAATTTATAGCCTACATATTTAAAGCTAAGCGTAGCGCAGGTTTGAGGCGTTTGGAGTGAAAATTTGCCATCAACATCCGTCACGGTCCCGTTTTGTGTTCCTTTTTCTAGCACCGTAACGCCGATCAGTGGTGTGCCAGACTCGTCGGCAACAATCCCAGTAATCGTACTACGCTCATGGGTGATCATATCAAAAGCAGATAAGATAGAAGCAAAGAGAATAAAGAAGAATAACTTTTTCATGGTTCGAGGTTTTTATGATAGGATGCAGCCCTAGCCGAGAATGCATAAATATTTTAGAAAAAACTATAATTCTCATTCCTTACCTTTAGCACATGCTTCGATTTTTACGTTCCAAAACGGTTGGTCTTTCTGACGAGGAACTGTTATCGCAATACCGCGAACAGTCCGACATGTCAGCCTTGGGTCAATTGTATGATCGATATTTGGAACTGATCTATGGTGTTTGTTTAAAATACTTGAAAGACGAAGCCAAGGCCCAGGATGCGGTCATGAATATCTTTGAGGAGCTAACCCAAAAAGTACAAAAGCACGAGATAAAACAGTTTAGAAGTTGGGTATATGTCTTGGCGAAGAACTTTTGTCTCATGCAATTGCGCAAGGGAAAGAAGCATATAAACGTTTCTTTTGAGCAAGATTTTATGCATTCTGATTCTCTTTTGCATCCTATACATGAAGCGCACCAAGAGGATGAACGAGAACATCACTTGGAGCAGTGTTTGGCACAATTGACAACGGAACAAAAACAATGTATTGACTTGTTTTATTACCAGGATAAATCTTATAAAGAAATTGCAGTGTTGAAGAAAGAGGAGGTCGGAAAAATTCGCTCCTATATTCAAAATGGAAGAAGAAATTTAAAACTTTGTATAGAGAAAAGGGCGACTAGGGAGTAATCCCCATTTTCCTTGACCTTGGCAAACTATAAAAGAATTGTACCGTATTATGAAGGTAAAATAGAAAGCATGAAAAAGGATCGATATATCATACAATTGCTGAAAGAATGGCTGCGCGGAGATGCTGGCTACCAGAAAGAGCGTGAACTGAGTGACATGGCTCAGGATGATCCTTTTTTAGCGGATGCCTTATCAGGTTATCAATCTCTTCCGGAAGGGAATCATGAAAAGCAAATAGCGCGGACTCGGCAACGATTGAATAAAACTGAAAAGCGGCGAGTTATACCCCCAATATTCTTGCGGGTTGCGGCAGGTGGAGTGATTCTTATTGCAGCCCTCTTTGCCCTGCGTTGGGTCAATGACGGCAACATACAGCCTATTAGTCAGGAAATGACTCAAGACAGGCCTACTGAAGAGGCTATTCAGGCAGATGAAAAAGGGGAAGACTTGGCTGAGTTGACTGAAACTGCCAGCACTATTGAAAAGTCGAATTCATTCGATGACATAAAAGAAAAAGTAGCACCCGCAAAGCCAGCGAGTGCTAGCAGCAATACCCCCAAAGAAGCTAAACCTAAGGCCTCATCGAAAAAAATAGAAGGTCGAAAGCCACCATTAAATGAAGAAGGGGTAACAGTTGCTCCTGTCTCTTATACACATCTGACGCTGCCGA
>CAJXUM010000483.1 GCA_913060855.1 uncultured Lewinella sp.
AGATCAGCCTCGGTCTCGTGGGCTCGGAGATGTGTATAAGAGACAGGGATTTACAGATTACAAAAGAAATCGAGCTGGCAGCTAATACCACTTATACGATGACGATTAGCTTAGAAAACAGCATTGAAATGGAGGATATTACGACTGAAGTGGAAGAAGAAGGAGATGAGCATATGTTGTTTTTTGCTTTTACGGACGGTATTTTCAGTGATCCTAGCGGAGATGGCAATTTGGACAACAGAGCAGACGATCTGAACTATAACGACACCGATAAAAATGGTAACCCTATTGGGCTATCGACAACTTGGACTACGGGAGCTGCCACAAGTGGCGCTAGTTTTACAGTTGTATTGAAGCACCAACCCGATGTGAAGTCCGCTACTTCAGGAAGTGGAGAGGGCAGTACTGATTTGGACTTGAGTTGGCCTGTAACAATTCAATAGAAAATGTAATTGTTGCGGGTTTGTAAGCTGCTCTTGAGCTAGTTTGAAACCCGCAACAGTTCACTTCCATCTAGCCGACTATCATCCCGGCAATTGCCGCCGTCAAAAAACAAGCGACCGTACCACCGATCAGTGCTTTTATACCCAATTCAGTCAGGTTCGTCCTTTGTCCTGGCGCAATGGCTCCGATTCCTCCAATCTGAATACCGATCGATGCAAAGTTGGCAAAACCACAAAGGGCATAAGTAGTAATCAACATGGATTTGTTAGAGATTTGGTCTTTAACCCCTTCCAATGCAGCATAGGCAAAAAACTCATTTAAGGTTGTCTTTAATCCTAGCAATTGGCCAACAATCAGGGTATCCGCACTAGAAGCACCAAGCAACCAAGCTATCGGTGCAAAAATAAGACCGAGTATATATTCCAAACTAAAGCCTTCCAAACGGCCATTTGTAGTTTCTACCACATAATCATTTAGGCCTGTCCACCCACCAAGGCCATTGATCAATATATAATTGATCATGGAAACGAAGGCGGTAAAAACAAGCAACATAGCACCTACATTTACCGCTAATTTTATCCCATCACTAGTTCCGCGAGAAATTGCGTCCAATATATTAGAGCCCACTTCTTGGCGCGGAATATCCAATTTCTGTTTTTCAAGATCGATCTCTCTATTCTCGGGGTATAACATTTTAGCCGCTACGATTGCCGCCGGCGCAGAGATAATAGAAGCCGTTAGTAAGTGCGTCGCAAACACCTGTTGCATTACCGGATCAGAACCTCCAAGGAAGCCCACATAGGCAGCAAAAACGCCACCCGCAATGGTCGCCATTCCTCCCGTCATCAAACACAGCAACTCCGACTTTGACATCCCTTCTAAATAAGGTTTGACCACTAGTGGAGCCTCCGTTTGACCAATAAACACATTGGCTGCAGCCGCCAAGCTTTCCGCCCCTGTCAATTGCATGGTCTTACTCATCACCCAGGCAAAACCTTTAATGATAAATTGTAAAATCCCCAAGTAGTATAACACAGAAGATAAGGCCGAAAAGAAAATAATAGTAGGCAGTACCTTAAAGGCAAATACATAACCCACCGTAAAGGTATCTCCTGATAATCCATCGTTGATCTCTGCTACATCTGGCCAACTTCCCAGCACAAATTCTGCTCCTGCTTCTGTAAACTGCAAAACCACCACAAAAAAGGAAGCTAAGAAATCAAAAATGTAACGCACAAATGGGACTTTCAGAATCAGTACCGCCAGTACAAGTTGCATGGCTGTCCCTATGATTACTAGCCGCCAATTGATGGCTTTTCTATCATTACTAAGTAGATAACAGATCCCCAACAATACGATAATACCCAATGAGCCGCGACCGATACTAGTTAACCATTCCATATATGCGTGTCAATTTGACTGAGAAAGTTCAAAGTTTCCCAAATGTAAAGAAAATCTCCAGAAAGTATCGGTAAACATTGGACTCAGTTGATACACAGAAAGTCAATGTGGATTTGATGTTTTATTTTTAAAACTTTTTGTTTATATTTACCTAAATAAAAAACAATACCAACAAATGGTAAATCCTGTTTATCAAAAAGGCCGCGGCGCGCAGATCAATCCTGCTAATCGATTTGATCAGTACAGCTATGATTTCCATCCCCTGGAAATCACCGAGGAGAGTACGGCCACCGAATACATTACCGTCCACCCTAAAACCATTATTACCAAGGTTAAAAGTCCAGACATCCCATTCGAATACTCTATTAATCCCTATCAGGGTTGTGAGCATGGTTGTGTGTATTGCTATGCGCGAGAATCGCATAATTATTGGGGATACAGCGCGGGGATAGAATTTGAGCAGAAAATTTTAGTCAAAAAGGATGCGCCAAGGCTTTTGGAACAACAATTGAAAAAGAAAAAATACATTGCCAAACCAATCATGCTTTCCGGCAATACCGATCCGTATCAACCAGCTGAGCAAAAATATGGTATTACCCGGGCGCTTTTGCAGGTACTTTGGAAATACCGACACCCGGTTAGCATCATTACTAAGAATAGCTATATCCTCAAAGACTTGGATATTCTTTCCCAATTAGCTGAGCACAATTTGGTGAAAGTCTGTCTTTCCATTACTACGCAAGATGAAGACTTACGAAGATTCTTGGAACCCAGAACCAGCAGTATTAAGCAACGCTTCCATGCAGTTGAAACCCTCACGGCGCATAACATTCCGGTCATGGTCATGGCTGCCCCCATCATCCCTGGCCTAAACGAGCATGAGATTCTGGCCTTGGCTAGGCGTTCTTCCGAAGCAGGAGCCTACAGTTTGGGGTATACGATGGTAAGACTCAATGGCGATATCGGCCCCATCTTCGAAGATTGGCTACGACGGGCTTATCCCGACCGCGCCGATAAGGTCCTCAACAAGATAAAGGAGTGTCATAATGGTCAATTGAGCGATACCCGGTCGAAGGTACGTATGCGAGGGGAGGGGCAGATTGCGGATATGGTCAAACAACAATTTGCTTTGGCTAAGAAGCTCTATTTTAAGGATAAAAGCGCCCCGCCCTTTAATATGGAATTGTTTGAACGGTTTAGGACGCCGCAACTAAGCTTGTTTTAGCACAGCTAGACTTCAGAAGTTTCCCTTGTCACGCCTTAAGCAACTTCTGAAGTCTGTGCCCAGCCATTATCGCAATACCAACCACCTAACAACAAAAAATATTCCTACCTTCCCAACCTATTTCCCCCTTTCAACGTCTTACTAGTAACACCAACTGAATCAAACATAGATGAGCATTTTCAGGCCCCCTTCTCTGCTAATACGATACTTGCCACTGATCGCATTCATTGGTCTGATAACTTCTTGCACAGAGGAAGTCCAACTAGTCGAGACCTTCAACACTAGCCTGTTGAAATGTTGGACCCATTCCTACGAAGAAGAAAACAATACGGAAGATAAGATTTTCAGGCCCTGTGATTTCAGAGAATTTGGCCCCAGTCGATATCGAAGTACCTATATATTCGAAGAAGACAATAGCTGTCAATATTTGGTATTGGCGACCAATGATGCTCACTTTTTTCAAACGGCCACCTGGGAATTAGATGAACAGACACAGGTAATAGTTATCAAAGATGCGAACAATGAAGTTATACAAGAAATAGAAGTCATTGAACTGGCAGAGGACCGGTTGAAAATTCGGTATTTGCGGTAAAGCATCTATGCTGAACCCTAACTAAACAGAATTGCACCCCATCTAGCCACAATGTCCTATTTAGCCCCCCGTCTCTCCTTTACCAAATCTCCTCCTCCAGCAAATACTGCGAAACATAATCCTTCACCCCCTCCTCCAAACTATGAAATTCTTTATCATACCCAATACTTCTCAATTTATCCATATTGGCTTCGGTAAAATATTGATAGGTATCTCGAATATCAGCGGGTGTATCTATAAAGGAGATATTCGGTTCTAAGTTCATGGCGAGAAAGGTGTTAGTCGCCAAGTCCAGGAAGGTGCGGGCTTTGCCTGTTCCCAAATTATAGAGGCCATTAGGGAATTCATTTTGATAGAGAAAATCACACACTTCCACCACATCCTTCACATAGACAAAATCTCGACTCTGATGGCCATTCTCAATCCCAGCTTTGTGAGACCGGAATAATTTCATCCCTCCCGTCTTCTTGATTTGTCGAACGGTGTGAAAAATAACAGAAGCCATTCGTCCCTTATGGTATTCATTAGGACCATAGACATTAAAGAACTTCAGACCCGCCCAGCGGGGTGGCATTTTATCTTGTTGCAGGGCCCAGCTGTCAAAATCATTCTTAGATCGACCGTAGGGATTCAAAGGTTCTAACTCATTGACGATGTCATGTCGATCGTCATAGCCCTTATCTCCTATCCCATAAGTAGCGGCGCTGGAGGCGTAAACGAGGGGAATCTGATGTGCTGTACAGGCTTGCCAAACGGCTTTACTATAATTGAGGTTCAAGTGATCAAATATCTCGGTATCCATTTCGGTAGTATCCGTCCGAGCTCCTAAATGGAAGACAAAGGAAACAGTCGCACCATTTTCCATCAACCAAGTCGGAAACACCTCTCGATCCATCTGCTCCACAAATGCTTTATCCTCCAAATTGCGATTCTTGTCATCTCGACTAAAGTCATCTACCAATAATAATTGATCTAAGCCTGCTTCATTGAGCTTGCGCACCAAACAACTACTAATGAATCCCGCTGCACCTGTAACAACTATCATACTTTTTGCCCGCAAAATTAGCGACCTTTTAATAGAATTCTAAGTTTACAGTGATAAATAAGTTTCATACATTTGAACTCATACCCATAAAATCCTACTCATGACAGAAAAAGCTAAATATCCCATCGGTCGATTCAAACCCTCAGAAGCCATCGATGCTGAAATGATACAACGATGGATTACTGAAATCGAAGCCTTTCCAGAACAGCTGAAGACCGCAGTGACAGGATGGACAGATGAACAACTGGATACCCCTTATAGGGATGGCGGCTGGACGATTCGCCAATTGATTCATCATGTAGCGGATAGTCATATGAATAGCTATATCCGTTTCAAATGGGCCTTAACAGAAGACAGCCCAATCATCAAAGCTTATGATGAAAAATCCTGGGCTGAATTACCAGAAGCAAAGGCTGCCCCAGTAGCTATTTCCCTCGATCTATTAACGGCATTGCATAAGCGTTGGGTACTGGTATTGAAAAACTTATCAGAAAGTGACCTGAAGCGATATTTCGTCCATCCAGAAAGTGGTGAGCAAATTCCATTGGCCAATAACGTTGCTTTATACGCTTGGCACTCAAGGCATCATCTTCATCACGTGCTGCAGCTTAAAGAAAGTAAAGGGTGGTAGACAAATAGGAATAAAAATGACAATTTAAATTAAAAACAACGGGCAAGGCTATCGTTGCTTGCGCCCTTGGTACCGGAGCTCTAGCTCGGTACCTGTCCCGCCCCGATTCGACAACCCTTGCTGTCATTCATAATCAAAATGAGAATGCAAATTAAAAGGCATGGCCTTGGCGCTGTGCCTCAGTGCCTCCGTGTTCATCATCAATCAATCAAAAGCAATAGGCGAGAAAGGGACTCTGTGTCTCCGTGCCTCAGTGTCTGTCTCTTATACACATCTCCGAGCCCACGAGACCGAGGCTGATCT
>CAJXUM010000484.1 GCA_913060855.1 uncultured Lewinella sp.
GCTCGGAGATGTGTATAAGAGACAGCTAATATAGTAGACTTTCTGCTAAACACGCGCCGATGTTCCGTGTTTCCGCCAACATCTGTCCCTGGAACCCTAGAGACTCCATCGCCCTTGCAAGGAAAAATTCCTGCAAGGGCGATGGAGCGCTTAGCCTGACGGCGATGGTTTTTGCTAAACCCATTGCCAAATAAAATAGGTTCAAGCAATAAGACTACAGCTGATTAGTTATTCCCACCTTGTCCACGGCGGCCTTGTCGGTTACCGCGCCTTTCTTCCAAAAATTTCTCGTACTTCGTTATTTGCTCAGCGGTCAGAATCTCTTTGATCTCTGTATTCTGTGCGGCTCTCATTTCTTGCATTTTACCTCGCATACTAGCGAAATCACCATTGGCTTCTTCGCGCATGGCTCGCATTTGCTTCTGGTATTTAGTATTGATGGCTTCAAATTCTTCTTTCTGGTCCTGGTTCAAGCCCAAGCTAGCTACGAGTTCTTCCATCTGGGCTTGGCCGCGACCGCCACCGCCTTGTCCGCCACGTGGACCAGCAGCTCTTGCCGCAGGCTCTGCAGTCACCGCAGGCTGCGTAGTAGCGGCGGCTGTTGTTGTATCCTTAGTTGAATTACAGGCTGTTGTCAGCATAAATGCCAAGCCTAACATAACAAAACTCCATTTTTTCATAGTCATATAGCTGATTAGTTTGATTGATAGCAATAGGTGAAAGATTTCGGGAAAGACGGACTAGTTTCGCCCTCCATTCCTGAAGTTACGATATCGTTCTTCTCGACGCATATTATCTCGTGCGTCATTTTGATTGGGCGCTTGCCCAATTCTGAAGTGACGAATGTTGTAAGTGAAATTAAGCATGAAATACTGCTGTAGCACATTAGTCTGTACATCTTCAAAGTAGATCTCAGTAACGTTCCTTCTCAAGCTGGTATTTTCCTTCAGCAAATCAAATACAGACAAGGTGATTTCCCCTCGTTTGTTCTTAAATACCTTTTTACCGATACTCAAATTCCATAGCAAATAATTTTGATCAAAATCATCCGCTAGGCCATCATAGTACTGGTGCCTGATCGTCGACCGAAAAACAAAATCAGATCCCAAGATCCAGCCTAGGCGAACTCTCGAATTCTGACTCAAGTAATTGGTATTGCTGGCGGTATTAACACTGTTCGTTACATTATTATAATTAGAACGAGAGCTGATGGTAAAGTCGACCTTTTTGCTGATGTTACTGCTTAAAGTCAGACCTAAGCCCACGGTCGCATTATTAGAAAAATTAGAGAACCCGTCAATTAAGCCCGGGACTCGCACATAGCTACTGGTCAAATCAAAGTTTAGATTGGACTTCAGGGCTTTTACCGGTATACCGTAAGATAAAAAGGAACGCATATTCCAGTAGCCCTCTAAGTTGACAGGGCGAGAAAGTGTCGCACCTGGAGACACGTCTAAATCACTAAACACTGGATCATCACTAGCCGATAGGTAAATGCTATTGGCAATATAATTCTGCGTATAACCACCGCTCAACATCGCAAAGAAAGTCGTAGATTTTTCCACATTGGTTTCCTGGTACCTACCCATCAGTGAGTGCTGGGCAGATTGTACGAGGCCAGGATTTCCAATCGACAATTGAAGTGGGTTCGTATTGTCCAATACATTTTGCAATTGATCTAAGGAAGGCAATCGCGTACTGGATCGATAAAATACTCGAATATTCTTCATGCGATCAATACTGTACCGCACCATAATCATGGGCAGAACCGAATAAAAATTATTGGTTAAACGCTGGTTTTTAGGGAAAGTCTGGTCATTGATCAACTTCGCCCACTGGAAATTGGCCCGTGCCATGAAGCTAAAGTCTCGGCCCTTTCGATAATTGTATCCTCCACCAATCGTATTGGTAAAATAATCATTGGAGAACACATTCGACAATTGCTCGTTCAGCAAATCATAAGCTTCGGTATCCGAAAAGAAATCTAACACTTCCTTGTCTGAATCATCCTGTTGCCAAGAAGATTGCAGGTTGAACATCAAGGTTTCGTTTTTCCCAATCGGTTCTGTATAGGAAACATTAACTGCATTATTCCAGGTATGGCTGTCCAAATTGGATAGCTGATCCAAGGTATCTACGCTAATCGGTGGTGTATAAAAGGCATTGACCGACCCTAGCAAGCTTTCCCCTCTTTTTTGGTTAAAGCCTGTAGAGACATTGACCGAATAAGTACGCCTTGAGTTTTTAAAGCGATGGCGAAATAGAAAGTTATTGTTGAAATTAACCCCTGTCAAGTCTGTGCCAAATAGGTTGTCCGTTTGATTCAAAAACAAATCATCTAGGGTCGTAAAACCTAAGGTCGAAGAGGTCCCATCATTTTGCTGGATACTCAAACGAGGACGCATGATAATGGAGTTGAGCGAATCAATCTTCAAGTTAATACGCATGTTTAAGCGATGGTTCAGATTATCCGTTAAGCTTTCGGTGTTCTCCGTATATAATTCGCTAACATCTTCTACATCCACAAAAGTCCGCTGCAAATCCTCTAAAGATTCATTGTCACTTTGGTTGAAGAAATAACTTCCGCTAATGTCCAGATTATCCCCCCACTTATCACTGTAGTTCAATCCCACTGCATGCGTTGAGGCAATACCTCCCGCCTGCTGCACCAAAAAATCACCAGCAGAACTGCCGCCGCCGCCGCCTCTTCCACCACGGCCGCGCCCGCCTCTAGAACCACCACGACCACCACGGCCGCTCCCTCCACTTAGCACCCCTAGCAAATCTTCCGAAGAGAAGTTCTGCTTATTAATATTATTGCTTAAGCCAATAATCGAAATCCGTTGATTCCCCCTAAAAATATTGACATTTCCTTCTAATAAGTACCTATCATCAGATCCATATCCTCCAGATATTTTCCCAAATTGGCCCACATTCATACCTGGGCGGGTAATGATATTGATCGTCTTGGAGGTATTGCCATCATCAAAGCCACTGAACTGCGCCTGATCGCTTTGCTGATCAAAGATTTGGACCCGTTCAATCACTTCGGCTGGTAAGTTCTTCAGTGCCGCAGCTGGATCACTTCCAAAAAACGTGCGGCCATCTACCAGTACCTCTTTTACATCTTCCCCTTGCGCTTGTACTTTTCCATCTTCCACTACCACCGTCGGCATTTTTTCAATTAAATCTTCCGCACTCGCATCCGGTAAAGTTTTGAATGCATCTGCATTAAACTGTACGGTATCCTGATTTTGTGTAGCGATCGGAATCTTTTCCCTCACCTCTACTTGCGTAAGCTCTACCGAAGAAGTCTTTAGGAACACCACACCGTAATCAAAGTCGGCCTCCTTCACTTCAATAGCTCGCTGGATGGACTCGTATCCCAAGAAAGAAACATTCAAAGAATAGGTTCCTGGTTTCACCTCTTCCAATTTAAAGTATCCGTTTTCATCTGAAATAGCGGATTTTACTTCTTTGTCAAAGGGATCCATCAGCAGGACATAAGCACCAGTAAGGGCCTCACGGCCATCTCGTGCTATCACTTTTCCTGTAACCGAATAAGTTTGACTAAATGCCAGGCTAGCCAGGCAGGAGAGAATAAGGACTAAAGTTGATTTCATCGTCTGCGATTAAACTTAGTAACGATCAAACAATAACTTCTCGATTTTGCTGATGATCTTTTGGTACTATGCTTCGTTATTTTTTTCAGCCGTAGCTGTGCTATGCCTTCAAAAAATGCCTTCCCGATAGCTATCGGGATCACCAAAATCTCTATCTCAAAATACGGAACTTATTAGTTGTCCATTACTAAAAGCAATAAAAAAGGTATAGCACTATCGGCCATACCTTTCTTAGACAATTAGCGTTTATCTTTTTTTCCAGGAGTCATCCTGTATTATAAAATTACTTTGCGCTATGGTTGTGTTGCAGGTGGGAACACCTGTAACAGCTGAGCTTAAAAAGTAACTTTTAATTTCTTCGTGCCTTTCCCTCTCTTTACGACTACGGTAGTGGATTCTCCTTTTTTATACTTACCCAAACCTTCCATGTAATCATAAATATTCTTGATCTCTAAATCGCCCATTTTGATGACAATATCACCGCTTTGCATGCCAGCTTCCGCACCTGGGCGACCTTCAATGACGCTATCTACTTTCATTCCCTCATCATTACTCACATAGTCTGGCATCACACCCAAAGTAACCTTGAAGCTACTAGCTTGTCGGCCTTGGGATTCATCTTTGGTTTTGGTAAAATCCATTTTACCCGCCTTATCCAACTTTTCAATCACCGCAATGATATAATTACCGACGGTGTTCAAGCCTTTATAGTTGACCAAAGCAGCATCGTCCACTGGTTTGTGGTATTCGCTATGCTGTCCAGTAAAAAAGTGTAACACGGGAATATCTTTTAGGTAAAAAGAGGTATGATCTGATGGTCCAATACCCGAATTAGAAGGTTTAGGGCTAATTCCGCCGACTCTGATTTCATCGATGACTGCCGGAAAAGCAGGAGAAGTCCCCACTCCATGTACGGCCAAGACCTTTTCTTCATTCAAACGACCGACCATATCCATATTGATCATGTAATTGACCTTGGATAAATCGATGGTCGGATTGTCTACATATTTCTTAGAACCAAACAAGCCCAACTCTTCTCCAGAGAAGCCAATAAACAGGTAATTATTCCCTTTGGCATGTCCTTGCTTTAGATAGGCGGCTATTTTTAGCATGGCTGCAATTCCACTTGCATTGTCATCCGCACCATTATGAATGGCAGGCTTACCAGTATACAATGAACCAAATCCTCCCATACCCAAATGATCGTAATGAGCACCGATCACTACAATATTATCCGCACCATTGTCTAGGTAAGCGACTACATTTCTACCGGTTTTATCTTCTCCTCCACCCGTAGCGTGTGGGTTATTACTCTGTTTAAAATCAAATTCGTTCATATAGGACCCTTCGTCTCCTTTCGGCGCTAATCCCAGTTGTTCAAAGCGATAAGCGATATAATCCGCCGCCAACTGCTCTCCCTTTTTGCCGGTTTCTCGCCCTTCCAAATAATCGGAAGCCAAGTATACGACATCTACCTTAAGCTGCTGTACATCAAACTTTTGTCCAAACATAAAGGTAGCAGACAGCAAAGCACAACAACACAACAAAAAAGCTTTCTTAGTATTCATTTCCATTTAATTTTTGACACGAAAATAGAGCAAAGGATAAGGCTATCCAAATCGCCAGCCGCTTATGACATAATTTCTACAGAAAAAAAATCTTCTTTTTTTTCATTTAGCGGTTACCTTTTTTTTGAAAATGCAATAAACCCATAGACTCTGACAAAATCATACCACCTTATGTGGAAAAAAATCATACTTGCGCTCTCTATGTTCGTTCTTATTATAAGGCTCCAATCTCAGCCTTATGCAGTGGACGCATTTTTACAAATGCGTCCACCTTTTTCTCCTTTTCTAACAGAATTGGCGACGCGTTTTCCGCCTGCATTGGATCTTCAACTTAGTCTTCAGGATCAACAAGAATTAAACTACCCCGTTCAACTTCGCTTTAGCTGTCTCTTATACACATCTGACGCTGCCGACGAAGAGGATAGTGTAGAT
>CAJXUM010000485.1 GCA_913060855.1 uncultured Lewinella sp.
CAGCCTCGGTCTCGTGGGCTCGGAGATGTGTATAAGAGACAGTTTTATTCCTGCTAAAGTCGGGCATTTATCGTTTTCATCAGCAACTCCATCTCTATCCTGATCAGGACAACCTTGCGCTGCTAGTAGACCTGGCACCTCAGGGCATAAATCATCACTATCAGGCGTACCATCTCCATCTAAATCTGAAAATAAACAGCCATAGCAATCACCATATCCAGCAATATCGGGGCAAGCATCTGCCCAGTCCGCAACCCCATCGCCATCTGCATCTGGACAACCCTGTAATTCCATTGAACCAAAAAGGAAGGGGCAGGTATCCTCTGCATCAGCTAGTCCATCCAAATCGGAATCTGGACAACCATTCGTTGCTTCCGTCCCAGGTTGATCTGGGCATTCATCTAGTACATCGTTGACCAAGTCTCCATCTCGATCTGGACAACCATTCATCGCTGGAGATCCTTTCTCGTCAGGACATACATCCTCTAAGTCTTCTACGCCATCTCCATCTCGATCAGGGCAGCCATAAGCAGAAAAAGCGCCGGCAACTCTAGGGCATTTATCCTCTTTATCAATAATCCCATCCTTATCCGAGTCTTTTGGTCCAAAGCGAACCGAATAGGTCAGACCACCAAAGGTATACCAATCATTTTTATCTGGATTTGCTGTAAAACTGATCCCATCTAGATAATCAGAAAAAGCGGTTCTTAGTCCCAATTCCAGGCTAATAACTGCTTTCTTCCCTAAATCTCGCTTCAAACCTACTCCAATAGGAATAGTGATACCCGATTGAGCACCACTATTTGGCCGATCTTTCTGGATCAACTCAAACCAGTGTTCTCGTGAGGCAGAAGAAAAATCAGGTTTGGCATCCCAAAAGACCATGCCTATACCCGCAAAAATATAGGGAGAGAAAATACTCCTAAAACGATTGTCTTCCCTCAGTCTACGATTACCAAAGGGTTCCCAAGTAGCTACTAGACTGGCCTCAAGAATATCAGTTTCAAAACTGAAATCACGCTCGACAATTGTAGATTCTGAAAAATTACTGTCGTGGCCTCCAATTCTTGACTTATATCCCGCTAGTCGAATCCCCCATTCGTTATCCAAAAGGAGTGTTCCACTTAGCCCGTAAGCGAATTGTGTTTCTTGAAAGAATGGTGTCTGCTTTTCAACAAGATCTCCCAGGTAATTGGCTCCTCCGCCAAAAAAACCTAACTCAAATTGAGCTTGTGAAAAACCTCCAAAAGCCAACAACATGATGATTGCGGTGTAGTTAAACCTTCTCATTTCCAACACTTTTATACCCCAGAATGATTACCCAAAACAGAAAACGTTCTTTAAGATCATGTTTTGCATGTTCTCATCCAAAAAGGCTTTGCATTGCATATACATCATGCAAAGCATTAATTAAACCTACGTTATAATGCATTGGGGTAGAATAGCTCCTAGTGAAGCTCAATGAAGTTTTCTCAAGTATGATTGGATGTAAGCTGATGAATTGGGGGTCAGCTATATCCACGTCTAATTACAACCAAAATGGTCTAGGAGGGCAAAATACAGTATGTTAATTGGATTGAAATTCTTGTACTTCTTACAAAAGTACTAAAAGCAATGGGATAACAAAGTATGAAATTGCAAAATTAACAGCTGATATATTACAAAAAAAAAAGGTTTTTACCTAAAAAAGCAGGGCATGGTAATATTACCATGCCCTTACCCTTAAAATATCAGTAAATTAGGTTAACCACTATTTTTTAGTGAAAGATCTAACTTCCACACATCAAGCAATCTGGATCATCCAAGTTACAAGCCTGTCCTTCGCTATCGCTTAAATCAGCCTCAATTACACCACCGCTACCTTCTTCCATATGTCCAGCAGCGACTCCAGCAGCAGCAGTTGCCATCTTATTGGCTTCCTGATTGACTGTAAATTTAATAGGATCAGTAGCTGCCTTGGATCGTAGGTAATACATACCCGTCTTCAGGCCTTTCTGCCAAGCGTAAAAGTGCATGGAGGATAGTTTACCAAAGTTCGGATTCTCCACAAAGAGATTCATACTTTGACTTTGGCAAATATATGCACCACGATCTGCTGCCATATCAATGATGACCTTTTGACTAATCTCCCAAACTGTTTTATATAGGTCCTTGAGGTCAGTAGGTATATCAGGAAAATCTTGAATAGAGCCATTCGATGCCATCAAACGGTTCTTCATGTCATCATCCCATAAACCTAAACCAATCAAGTCCTTTAGTAAGTGCTTGTTTACTACAATGTATTCACCAGAGAGTGTCCTTCGGGTATAGATATTCGAAGTATAAGGCTCAAAACATTCGTTATTCCCTAAGATTTGAGAGGTAGAAGCCGTAGGCATCGGAGCTAGCAATAAGCTGTTTCGTAAGCCGTGTTCTTTGATTTTACCTTTCAATTCGGCCCAATCCCAACGTTTACCTGGATCAACACCCCACATATCATATTGTAATTCGCCTTTACTTGCTGGAGAGCCTTCGTAAGATTGGTAAGCCCCTTCTCGTTCTGCCAAAACGTTAGATTCTGTTAAAGCAGCAAAATAAATCGTTTCAAAAATGTCTTTGTTCAGCTGTTTTGCCTCTGGGCTATCGAACGGAAACCGCATCATGATAAAGGCATCAGCTAATCCCTGTACGCCAATTCCTATCGGGCGATGCCTCATGTTTGAGTTTTCAGCCTGAGGAATCGGATAGTAGTTGATATCAATAACCTTGTTGAGGTTACGAGTTACAACTCTAGCTATTTCATATAAGCGATCAAAATCGTAGGTATTATCTTCTTTCACAAATTTACCCAGTGAAATCGAAGCTAGGTTACATACCGCTACCTCATCAGGAGAGGTGTATTCCATAATCTCCGTACAAAGATTACTAGAGCGTATTGTTCCTAAGTTCTTCTGATTTGATTTCCTGTTAGCAGCATCCTTGTACAAGATGTAAGGCGTGCCGGTTTCAATTTGAGATTCAAGAATGGCAAACCAGAGGTCTTGCGCATTGACCGTCTTTCGAGCTTTTCCTTCTCTTTCGTATTTGTGATATAAAGCTTCGAATTCTCCACCATAGGTATCGTACAAGCCTGGGCATTCATTCGGGCAGAATAAGGACCATTCGCCATTCACCTTCACACGCTCCATGAATAAATCGGAAATCCACATGGCATAGAATAAATCACGAGCTCGTAATTCCTCTTTTCCATGATTTTTCTTGAGGTCCAAGAATTCAAAGATGTCAGCATGCCAAGGTTCTAAGTAAATAGCAAAAGCGCCTTTACGCTTACCACCTCCTTGATCAACATACCTAGCCGTATCATTATAAACCTGCAACATCGGGATGATACCATTCGATGTCCCTCCGGTTCCCTTGATGTAACTGCCTTGAGCCCTTACATTGTGAATGCTCAGACCAATACCTCCTGCTGACTGAGATATTTTTGCACATCTGGTCAGTGTATCAAAAATACCAGAGATACTATCGTCTGTCATACTCAATAAGAAACAAGAAGATAACTGTGGTTTCGGTGTTCCTGCATTGAATAATGTCGGTGTTGCATGGATAAACCACTTATCAGACATCAAATTATACGTCTCCACAGCTGATTCGATATCCTCACCGTGAATACCTATCGCTGCTCTCATCAACATGTGTTGTGGTCTCTCTACCACCTCTCCGTCCATTCTCAATAGATACGAACGTTCTAAGGTCTTAAAACCGAAGAAATCAAAACTATAATCTCGATCATATATAATGGCAGAATCTAGTTGATCCTTATGCTTCCATACCAATTTATAAGTATCTTCTCCAATCAAACCTGCCTGTTCCCCTGTTTTCGGGTCTATATAATTGTATAAGGCTTTGATTGTATTTGAAAAAGACTTGTCTGTATTCTTATGTAGGTTTGAAACCGAAATTCTTGCTGCTAAGAGCGCATACTCTGGGTGAGTCGTAGCCATAGTGGCTGCCGTTTCAGCAGCGAGGTTATCTAACTCCGTTGTGGTTACGCCATCATAAAGGCCTTGAATCACTTTCTTGGCGATTTCAATATGACTAACATAACGTGTATCTAGTCCATAACATAATTTCTTGACACGGGCCGTAATCTTATCAAAACTAACGTCTTCCCGCTTACCGGATCGCTTTACTACTTGCATAAAAAAGGGTCTTTGAAGGTTAATGTTTGTGGTTAAAAGTCTTCATCCAGTGTAAAAACTTGCTTGTCTCGATCGGTCATTACACCTGACTTTTGGTAATCACCTACTCGTTTCTCAAAGAAGTTCGTTTTACCCTGTAAGGAAATCATGTCCATCCATGGGAATGGATTTTCTACATTGTATATTTTTTCCTGCCCAAGCGCAGCTAAGAGGCGATCGGCCACGAATTCAATATACTGACACATTAGGTCCGAATTCATTCCGATAAGCTTTACTGGAAGCGCATCAGAAACAAATTCTTTTTCAATGTCTACCGCATCCTTAATAATTGTAAGGATAGTATCATTTGATAATTTGTTCTGAATGTGGTTATTATAGAGCAGGCAAGCAAAATCACAGTGCATTCCCTCATCTCTAGAAATCAATTCATTAGAGAAAGAGAGTCCAGGCATCAAGCCTCTTTTCTTCAGCCAGAAAATAGAGCAAAAAGAACCAGAGAAGAATATCCCTTCTACGGCAGCAAACGCAATCA
Source organism: uncultured Lewinella sp. (assembly GCA_913060855.1). Lineage (GTDB taxonomy): Bacteria > Bacteroidota > Bacteroidia > Chitinophagales > Saprospiraceae > DT-111. Next base: position 4,714 of record CAJXUM010000485.1, read on the forward strand.
AACGTTCCGCAAAAGAAGCTTCATCGATCCATCTTAATGCCCATTCCGCTTTTTTCTTCACACAATCCATCGTATCGATGGCATTGAATAGGTAATCTTTGTCTTTGGGATCACTGATGTAGGTATCTATTAATAGAGAATAGGTTTCAGAGTGGATATTCTCCATCATAATTTGGAAGCCATAAAAGAACTTCGCTTCAGTATACTGTACCTCGCTTACAAAGTTTTCTGCCAAATTCTCATTGACAATTCCATCACTGGCCGCAAAAAAGGCCAAGACATGTTTTACAAAGTGTCGTTCATCATCATTCAGCTTGTTGTGCCAATCCGTTAAGTCCTGTGATAAATCTATTTCTTCAGCAGTCCAAAAACTTGCCTCTGATTTTTTATAGAATTTCCAGATATCATCATGTACAATAGGGAAGAGAACAAATCTGTTCGGGTTTTCCTCCAAAATGGGCTCCAAATTCTTACTCATCGCAAAAAAAATTTATAATGGTTTATTCAGGTTTGTGTCGTTTCTTGTCTTGTTGAAAGAGTGGGCATTAGACACGACATATCAAGGGGAGTCTAGCGTCATTGGCTGACTCCCAATCGTGTTAAATGAGTCTATACTTAGTTGAGGATTTTCCCTTCTGTTAAAATCCTAATCGGTTGTGTTTTCTATAGTTATATCCACCAGCTTTATGTCACCACTAAAGTAATAAAAAGCAAAGCTGAGTAGAGTCGAAGTTATCCACATTTTGTGGATAACTATTTCAAGTTATTGTAAATCAACAAACTATAAACAAGTCTATTTTTTCCACAATGTGGAAAACTCAATGTGGAAAACTTTTAGTCTATCAGCAAAAGAGTGAGCATTAACATAAAATTAATGCTGTCTCTTATACACATCTCCGAGCCCACG
>CAJXUM010000486.1 GCA_913060855.1 uncultured Lewinella sp.
TAAGAGACAGCTGCTACCGAAGCTTACTTCGCCGCCGCTAATATATTCCGGCGCTGGCCAGAACGAAAAAAGGACTTGGCCAATTGGCATACCCGAATGGGCAATTCATTGGAAGAGGAAGGCCGTTATGCCAAAGCATTATTACAGTACGATTCCGCCTTTCAATTGCGACAATCTTTGTTTGAAACGCACTCCTCCATTGGCGAAAGCCTCAATGACATGGGAAATTGTTACGCTAGCATGGGTGATTTTGGCAATGCACTCTATGCCTACCAAAACGCTTTGAGTGTGATCGAGCAAAGTCCGTATCAAGATCAGCTATACCTAGCTGCACTCTATGAAAACCTGGGCATTAGTACGCGACATCGCCGTCGATTGGACGAAAGCTTGATTTATCTAGAGAAGGCATTGACCATCAAATCAACTACTTTAGGAGAAAAGGCGCCTGAATTGGGCACGACACTTATCAATTTGGGTAATGCTTATATCGACTTGCAAGACTATCAACAAGCTGAAGCTTATTATCAATCTGCATTGGCCATTGCCCAGCAGGCCTATGGTGAGGGACACCTCTCTACCCTATTACCGATCAATAACTTGGGGATCTTTTTTTTCAACCAACAGAAATTTAAGCCCGCCCTGCATTATTTTCAATTGGCTTATAAAACCGCACAGCAAATTTACAGCGCCAACTCCCCTGCCTTAGCCATTTATACAAAAAACATTAGTCTGACCCATAGTCGACTCAATGCCCATCAAGAAGCCTTGTCTATGGCAGAGAAAGGCCTAAGTTTATTAGGGGAAGGAGGCGCCGAAGTAGGAGCTCCCACTACGTATCTGGCGTTGCTACAAGTGAAGGCCAAGAGCCGTTTTGCACTCGCCACCAACGAGGGTACACTATTAGCAGCCTATCGTACCTTTAAAAAGGCTACAGATTACTTGGACGCGACTCGATTACTGTATGAAGATGAGTTTTCACGCCAAAACCTAGTGACTTCCAACTTTGAGATTTATGAAGGCGCTTTACAATGTTTGTTTGCGCTGATTGAGTCTGGTGCAGAAGGAGAAGATTGGCAAGAAGAGGCTTTTTATCACTTTGAAAAGAGTAAAAGTCTCAGCTTATTAGATGCACTGTTGAGAAGTAAAGCTTTAAATTTTAATGATCTCCCCCCCGAATTAAAAGCCAAAGAGGATGTCATCCTGGCCAAGATTAATTATTGGGAAAAAAAGCGCTATGATTGGTTGAATACGGCGGCCGATCAAGAGAATAAGGATTCCATTATTGTATTGAACCAAGAGGTGGCCCACTGGAAAGGAGAACATCGTGTCTTGATGGAAGAAGTGAGGGAGCAGAATGCCCGCTATTACCAACTCAAATATAACCAACAAGTAAGCAGCAGTGAAATGGTCCGACAGGAACTATTGAAAGGGGACAAAGCATTGCTGGAGTACTTTATCGGACAAGATCATATTTATATCTTCTTATTGAGTCCAACCGAAAAGAAGCTCTTAAAGGTTCCCTTCGATTTTCCGTTGGAGCGCTGGATCGCCAACCTAAGAGAGGCCATTAGTGCTTTCCCTGTATCAGGGACCGAGTCGGCTAATATTTATTTGGAGGTTTTTACCAGTTTTTCCCATCAATTGTATCAAAAAATATTCGAGCCCTTAACAGGCCTTGCCCTCCCATCCAAATTGATCATTGTACCGGATGGCGCGCTGTCTTATTTGCCTTTCGAACTTTTATTGTCACAAGCACCGGAGGATTTAAACCAATTTAAATCCTATCCTTATTTGATCAAGAACTATCAACTTAGCTATGCTTTTTCCGCCACCTTTCTACACCAGATAATAGCAGATGAACGCCATGCTCCAGTTAAGCCTTTTTTAGGTGTGGCTCCCACTTTTGCGCCCGATGGCCCTTTTGCCCCCTTAGAGTTTAACCAGAAAGAAGTCGACCGGATCGGAGCCTTGCTGCGCGGAGCCAGTATCCACCGGCAAGCCACGGTCGCGGAATTCAAAGCCATGGCAGCAGATTATAATATTCTACACTTGGCTACCCATGGTGTATTGAATGATAAAGCAGATGCTTTCTCTTATATCGCGCTAACGCCGGACAGCAGTCTACAAGATCAAGGTGTCCTTTTCACCCGCGACCTGTATGATATGCGGCTCAATGCGGCTATGGTTGTGCTGAGTGCCTGTGAAACCGGCTTGGGAAAATACCAAAAAGGAGAGGGAATCATCAGTTTGGCGCGTGGTTTCGCCTATGCGGGTGCCAAAAGTACATTGACCACCTTATGGAGTATTGATGATGAAACGACGACGGAATTAATGTATCAATTCTACCTCAACCTCAAGGAAAACCTGCCCAAAGATGAGGCCTTGCATCAAGCTAAAATCCAGTTCTTGGAGGAGCAAGCCAATATCAAGGCGCATCCTTTTTACTGGGCGCCATTTATCTTGATTGGTGATACGGCGCCGATTGCGGGTGGTGGGTATGGATGGTGGATGGCGGGAGGAATATTGCTGTTGATCATGCTGGGCTTTTTGGCTTGGCGGTTTATTAGAAAGTGATCCTTACCTTTACCAAGAACAAAAGTAAAAATCTATGCCTGATCCAAATATCCATTATCGCACTTGCAATCTTTGTGAAGCCATGTGCGGACTGGAAATCACCTACAAGGATAAAGAAATATTGAGTATAAAGGGAGACAAGGCTGATCCTTTTAGTCGAGGGCATATTTGCCCCAAGGCGGTAGGACTCAAAGATATTTATGAAGATAAAGACCGGCTGAAATATCCTATTCGTAAAACGGCAGATGGTTGGGAACGAATGGAATGGGAAGCGGCTTTTGACTATGTGGCGGAGCGGCTGAAGGCGGTGCAGGCGGAACACGGCGATCAAGCGGTCGGCGTATACCAGGGCAATCCGAATGTTCACAACTTTGGCACCATGGTCTATGGGCCCAATTTTGTCAGAAGCTTGAAAACGAAGAACCGTTTTAGCGCTACTTCTGCTGATCAATTGCCACATCATTTTGCTGGCCAGCAAATGTTTGGGCACGCCATGCTATTGCCCATCCCCGACATCGACCATACCGATTACTTGATCATCATGGGAGGGAATCCGCTGGTATCTAACGGTAGTATCATGACGGCACCGGATGTAGGGAATCGACTTCGTGCCATTTCGAAGCGTGGCGGAAAGGTCGTCGTACTAGACCCCAGACGGACCGAGACCGCTCAAAAAATGGATGAACATCATTTCATTTTTCCAGAGTCGGATGCACTCTTCCTGCTAGCTATGATTCATGTCGTCTTTGAGAATGCTTGGGAAAATCTCGGTCACCTCGCTGATCATACAGATGGGTTAGATGCCATCAAAACCCTAGCCGCGGATTATGCGCCTGAGAAGGTCGCAGATCAAACTGGCCTTTCCGCTACTAATATACGCCGTCTGGCAGCGGAGTTTTGCCAAGCGGAACGGGCCGTGTGTTACGGCCGCCTTGGGGTCTCCACCCAAAGCTATGGTGGCTTATGCCAATGGTTGGTTAATGTATTGAATGCGATAACCGGCAATTTGGATCAACAGGGCGGCGCTATGTTTACTTTGCCGGCTTTTGATCCTATCGGTATGTTTGGTAAAAAAGGGAAAAGACCTTCTTTTAATCGTTGGCGGAGCCGGGTGCGAGCCTTGCCCGAATTTGGCGGGGAGTTGCCAGTAGCCGCCATGGCAGAGGAGATTAATACCCCGGGCGACGGACAACTAAAAGCGATGGTGACTATTGCCGGGAATCCGGTTCTATCCATTCCGAATGGCAAACAGTTAGAGGAAGGTTTGGAGCATTTAGATTTTATGTTGTCGATCGATATTTATCTCAATGAAACGACTCGACATGCTGACGTCATCTTACCTCCTACGACGGGAGTAGAGGTTCCTCATTATGATATGGTATTCCACGCCTTGGCTATCCGCAATACCAGTAAATATTCTCCCCCACTGTTCGAAAAAGAAGCAGAACAACGCTATGATTGGGAGATATTTAATGCCTTGACCCAGCGCATGGGCGGCCAACTTCTACCTGCTCAAAACCCCGAGCAAGTACTGGCACATGGCTTGGCTGCAGGCACCTACGCGAAATCTGGGCTCGACCTCGAAAAACTCAAGGCTCATCCTCATGGCATCGACCTCGGTCCTTTACAAACTTGCTTTCCCGATCGCCTTTTGACGGCTGATCAAAGCGTTCAGTTAGCGCCTACAGTCTTTCTGGAAGACTGTCATCGTCTACTGGAATTCAAACACGAGAAGACCGCAGCCTTTCCCTTGCGATTGATCGGAAGACGTCATTTACGATCTAATAATTCATGGATGCACAATGCCTACCGATTAGTGAAAGGGCGTGATAGGTGTACACTTTTGATTCATCCTGAGGATGCCAAACAAATAGGCTTAAAAGACCAGGAAGAGGCTCAAGTAAGTTCACGTGTAGGAAGTTTAGTGATTAAAGTAGAACTGAGCGATGAAATCATGCCTGGAGTGGTCAGTATACCGCATGGCTGGGGCCATCATCGCAAAAACACTCAACTTGAAGTAGCTGAACAGCATGCTGGAATTAGTATTAATGACTTGACCGATGAAGGGCGTATTGACACCTTAACGGGCAATGCTGCTTTTAGTGGCGTACCCGTGAAAGTGGAATGGGTTAAAGCTTGATCCCCGCTGAGCGTTTTCAGTTGATTCCCTTAAGAAGAGGCTCTATTTTCCAAATAGCGTTGTAATCGCTCGGGTATTTTATAGGAAATCCCCTTTTCGGAAGATATCAGTGCGAATTCATAGAATTGCTGTTCGAAGTACCAGTATAGGTTCCGCGTAATGGGACCAGGATCAGAATCATATATCTTATTGGTCTGTTTGATAATTAAATTTAGCGCTTCTTTGAGGCCGTCTGATAGATGGCGAATGGGATGAATAAAGACCGTACCTTTGGTAGGTACAGCGACCAATGCACCGTGCTCGCCAATAGAGTTCTTGAAGTTAGCCTCTACATCAAGTAATTTAATGGCCGCATATTCATTACTGAGAACGGCCATGATTTCTACTTCTTCCCAATAGCCATGTGCGGTTTCTACTTCTTGTCGATTAGCATTTTCTTGCGCAATATTAAGTAAGGTTTGTTCCTCCATTTCCCAGGCTGCAATCTCAGATTTGAGGACCACCTGAAATTTGGTGGGAAGGTCCAATGACAGGACAGAAAAGGTCCCGGCCAAATCCTGTCGAAAAATCAATTCATCGTTTTCAGAATAGGTGTCGATTTGATCGCCATAGAGTCGTAGGGTGAGGTATTCTTTGGCCAGCTGGAAATTGGAAAATAAAGAGCTGGTATCTGTGGTCTCCAACAATCTTTCAAAATGCGTATCGATGTGCTGCTTCCAATCTTCTTCGGCTTGATTAGTCAGTCGCTTAATTAGATTGTCAAGCACAATTTTGATGGTTTCGGTCTCTCCGTCTCTTTCTAGGCTCACGATACCATTAGTAATCTTTTGTAAGGAGAAACCAGGCTGGTCAAAATCTGTCTCTTATACACATCTCCGAGCCCACGAGACCGAGGCTGATCTCG
>CAJXUM010000487.1 GCA_913060855.1 uncultured Lewinella sp.
TACGAGATCAGCCTCGGTCTCGTGGGCTCGGAGATGTGTATAAGAGACAGTACAACCTCACTGTTCGAATGAAGTTGGAAGTAGATCGATTAGCCAGGGCGGTGACCTTGCGGTGAAGCTGCGTTCGACTCATGCCCATAGCACGACAGAGTTCATTTGTGCTAAATGCGGGGTCATGCATATGCATTTTTACGGTAGCTGTTAATTGGGAAATAAAAGCATCCTCGATTTGATAGGCGATTGGTTCTTCGGCGTTTTCTGCTGGCGCTTGCTGACCTAAAGACTGATACCGCTTCTGCAATTCAAGTCTTAATTTGGAAAGATTGGCCAGTTGTAATAACAGTTCCTCCTGTTCGAAAGGCTTTGCAAGGTAAGCATCCGCACCGCGCCTTAAGCCAGCAAGACGGGAGACTACACTTGACCTGGCAGTTAATAATACGATGGGAATATGGCTAGTACGCTGATCGTTTTTTAAAGTGTCACAAACCTCGAAACCATTTTTCTTTGGCATCATCACATCGCTCAAAATTAGATCTGGAATTTTATCGATAGCCATACTTATTCCTTCCTCCCCATCTTTTGCAACAAATACTTGATATTTGGTATCCAACAAGGCAAGTAAGTATTGTACGACATCTGTATTGTCTTCAATGATCAGTAGACTTAGCGTGTTCGAATTCTCATGCTGTGTGGGTGCAATTTGACTGCTTGCCTGTGCTATATCTTCGATACCTGTGACTTGTAAGTTGGGCGTCCTGCTAATCAATAAATCTGAGCTATCCACTTTGGTGGCTAGTTGGGTCATAGGCAGCAAAATCGTAAAGGTGGTGCCCTCCCCTTCAAGGCTATGGACACTTATCTCGCCTCCCATTAATTCAGTTAACTCTTTACTTAAGGCCAAACCAATCCCGGAACTCCCTCCAGGACCTAAGGAAGTATATTGTTGAGAACCATTATCTTCTCCAAGGTTTTGCTCTACTTGGTAGAAGCGATCGAATATATTATTGATGTGCGATGGTGGGATGCCGATCCCCGTGTCAGTCACTTTGATTTTTAGACGTGCTGGATGCTCATCCTCTGATGAATGTAAATTAATTCTTTCAATATGGACAAAGATGTTACCATTGTCTTGTGTAAATTTGATAGCGTTAGATATCAGGTTAGTAATGACACGTTCTATTTTTTCGGGATCGAAATCCATCCATAGCTGCTCATCCTTTGAGGTAAACTGAAACCGAATGTTTTTCAATTCCCCAAGTGCTTCAAGAGAAGTCAACAAATGCTGTAAATAGGCCACGATGTTACTCTGAACTATTTCCAACTTCGGGGTCACTGACCTAAGTTTTCGCAGATCCAAAATTTGATTGATCAAGTGTAATAAATTGTCACTATTTCGCTTGATCAACGTCCGGGCTTTTTCATGTCCGCTGATTTGCTCCAGCATGCCATTAATAACCGTCAATGGGGTGCGAAATTCATGTGTGATATTGGTATACAATCGGTCTTTAAGGGCATTGAGTTTCTCTAGGTTCTCTTTTTCTAGGAATTCGTTTTGGCGCTTGATCTGAAACCGATATAAAAAATAAAGCAAACCCATGGTTGACAAGACATATAGGAGATAGGCGAGGGTGCTTTTCCACCAAGGCGGATACATACTAATTTGTAGCAATTGGATGGCGGGTAAGGCTTGATTTTGCCCATCACGACCTCTTGCCATCAGGGTATAGTTACCGGCTGCTAGATCTGTAAAGGTAGCCTCCATACGTTCTGGGAGCTTTTGCCACTCTTGGCTGAAACCCTTCAGTTGATACTCATAAATCTTACTCTTCTGCCAATCTGGATCAGAAAATTTAAAAATGACAATCCGATCATGATAATCCAGTTTCAACTTTTCTGTACTTGCTATAAATGGATCGGTTGAAGACGTACTTTTTTTGCCATCAAAACTGTACCTAGATATTTCGCCCAGCAAGATGTTCGCATTAGGCCGCTTTGAAACGGTAGAATGGTCTTGCAGGCTCAATAAGCCGTTTTTTGAACCAAAAAAGATGCGGTTTTTACTTTCGCTATACCAATGGGCGTTAATTGGATAATTTGTATACCTTAACTTTTTTTCATAATCAAAAATAGAAAAAGCGACCTTCTCCGATTGAGATAGAAGCTTTGCTAAACCACTATCGGTCCCTACCCATAAATTGCCTTGATTGTCCCCCTGAATCCCATATATGGTATTGCTGGGAAGCCCATCACTTTCGTAAAAACGATCGAAAAGGAGCGTGTTTTGCCCCGAAAATTGATTCAGTCGACTTACTTTATTTATGCCCAAGGCAGTTCCTACCCAAAGGTTATTATCCTTATCTTCATAAAGAGTGAAGATGAAATTACTGGACAAAGACTGTTCATTATTTGGATCATGGAAGTATTTAGTGAATTTTCCGGAGGATATGTCAAATCTATTTAGTCCTGCATTCGTACCGATCCACAAAAAGCCGTTTGTATCCATTATCATGGACTTGATTCGATTATGAGAAAGTGAATTCGGATCGCCTGGTTTGTGAGAAAACCTTTTGACCTGACCAGTCGTCGGATCCAATCGATTAAGTCCGGTAGTGAACTCACCTATCCACATGAAACCATCCTGGTCTTCACATATGCCCCAAATCCGATTTCCGGACAGGGTATTACTATCATTCGGATCATGGACAAAGGCCTGTATCTTTCCTGTTTGGGGATCTAGGCGGTTTAGTCCTTGCCCGTTTGTCCCAATCCATAGGAATCCCTTTTGGTCAATATAAACCAAAATAATGTCATTACTCAAGAGCGTCCCCTTCTGAGATGGGTCATGCTTAAAATGCTGCAATTTCACGAGCCGCTCTTCTTCCGCCTCCCATCCAAATTGCTCTAATCCTGAACCCAAGTATCCAATCCAAAATTTACCCGTCACATCTTCTGTTATGGTTCGAATCTGTCCACTAGAGATCGAGTTCTGATCGCTAGCATCATATTGGTGTAGATTATAACTAAACTGGTCGGTTTGTTGCCTTCTTCGGTTGAGTCCCCCTTTGCTACCAATCCAGATTCTTCCATCTCTGGTTTCATAGATTTTTTTGATAGCCGAAGAGGAAAGAGAACCTACTTTCGCTGGATCTCTTTTCAATACTCGGTATTTGCTTTTGGAGGAATCAATAACAATCAAGCCATTATCTGTTCCAAGCCAAAACAGCCCTTCTCTATCTTGGAAAATATGGGTATAAAGAGGTGTTTTTGTTGAAACCGATCGGAAATCCAAATCGAAATAAGGCTGGATGGTGGGAAGACCGACTGATCCTGGATCAAAATAAAAAACTCCTGTTGTTTGGATGGCAAAAAGGATATGGCCCTGATGATCTTTAGTAATATTGGTAATATAGGTTTCTGGTCTGGCTAGAATGGGATGGGTGAAGTTTGAAAATGTCTCGGTCTGTTTATCCAGCCGGTCAATTCCTAAAGAGGATCCGACCCAGATATGGCCCTGGTCATCTTCCACTAGGTGTGTCACATCAGTATATGTGCGGGATGTGCTATCTGATGGATCTAGTGGGAACTCCTTGATCGAGTAGGTATTCTTTCCTACGTTTGGGCTTAACTTAAATAATCCATTCTCTTGTGTGCCTACCCAAATGTTTTGCTCATCATCTTCTAGTAGACATCTGATATGATAAGGAGTAAGAGATTTATTTTTGGCGACCAAAGGAATCCGTTCCATCTTGCCATCCAAAAGACTTAATCGGTTTAAACCCGTATTTGTGCCGATCCAGAGGTTCTGTTTACTATCCAGGTTGAGGATGTTAACCTGGTTAGAGCTAATACTATTTGGGTCACCTGGGTCAAAACGAAAGCGTAGAAAATGCTGTCCATCAAATCGACTCAGTCCATTATCTGTAGCCAGCCAAATAAATCCCTGCGGATCTTCCAGTATATCTCTAATCGTATTATTGGTGACACCACCTGCTTGCGTAAATGCTTGGAATTGATAAACGGATTGACCCCATAAATAAGTGGGCAGAGCTATCAGCATCAACCCTAAACGGAGATACTTATAGAGCACCGAAGGCAACTTGCAAGCTTGTAGCATTGACGAGTAGTTATGCAGAGCTAGGTTATTTGTGTGGGATAAAGATAAGGAAAAATCAAGTGACTAGACTTCCCATATTGTGAGTCAGGCATCATTTCAACAAAGGAACGACACAAACGCAACTTAAAGGGAAGCCTAACTACTAGGGCATCTAAATTAGTACCGATTGATAACCATTAATCTATTCATTCCAATTTATTTTGAGCCATCATCTGAGATTATTGAAAAATGGTCTGTTTTACAAGCTATTCTTGCGTATTTGGATGGGTCCTGGAACATAAATCCAGTTTTTTGGAACATAAATCCAAGCGCATTTCACTACTTTCCTGCAACTTTGTCCTGTCTTAATAAAGAACTAAAATCCTCTACCTAAACACAACCAGCCCCTTCTGGTTTAATACCTATTCTCTTCCCATATTTCAACCCAGGATCTTGATAGGTCCGATTTCTATTTTGTTGCTTGCAACAGTGAAGACATGGATAAGTTCTTAATAATTGCTTGTCTTGGCTGTCTTGCTGTGCACACAAGAAAGGCTTATGGCTACCAATAAATTATTCTTTACTGACATGCAAGTTTAGATCAAGAGATTGATGGAAACGCCACATTATAGAGGATGTATCTACTGAAATCACAGTGGGATACCTGGGGAGGGTATGTCTTCTTTTTCGAAACCCAACATTTCAACCTATTCGAGACCTATTTCTTAATACTACACAAACTATCTTAAAAATGGAACGAATTATGATCAAACTAGGCTTTATTTTTATCAGCCTATTTTTCATCTCTATTCAGATCACTGCGCAAGAAACTGTACCTGAGTTGAAAGATGAAGGTAATGCAAAACACCTGATAACTGCTCAAGAAGTAGACCCATTTAATCCTGTCCCATACGTGCCTATGGATTTTACTATTCCTTTGAATCCGTCTAGTAAACTGCTAAAGTTCACGCTGAGAGGCGGTGATGGCGGCTGGGCTCAAGCTGGAAGTGATTGTAAATCCGGGGGAGGTGACGGTGCAGTAGCAGAGGCCGAATTTATAATAGGAAATGACGCTGGCCAATTGCCTGCTGGTAGTGAAATCCGTTTTATTGTAGGGATCAAAGGGAAAACGGATCAGGTAGGTCCAACCAGCAACACCTATGGCGGCGGCGGCGGTGGCACGGCAGTTCTTGCTAGGTTTCCCGGAAACACAAGCGATCAAGACTGGATCATTCTAGCGGTGGCTGGTGGTGGTGGTGGTGCTTATCAAGGCAATCTTTTAGGATTCTGTGTAGATTCACAGCCAGGGGAGGGTGGCCGTAGTGGGACTAGTGGCGGAAACGGAGGTGGGACTGCTGGAGGAGATGGTGGAACTAACGGAAATGGAGGAGCTGGCGGTGGTGCCATTGGTACCGGAGACTTGGCTGGTGGTGGTGGTGGCGCCAAATCTAATGGCGGAGGGAATTATTGTATCTGTCTCTTATACACATCTCCGAGCCCACGAGACCGAGGCTGA
>CAJXUM010000488.1 GCA_913060855.1 uncultured Lewinella sp.
GATCAGCCTCGGTCTCGTGGGCTCGGAGATGTGTATAAGAGACAGCTTTAATCTCTTACTTTCACTTGCCCACAAAAACGGTCAGAGAAGGGGATTTGTTTTCTTCTCATACAACAGCTGGCCTAATTTTTGAGTTATGTAAAGAAAGAGAAGTGAATAATTCAGGGACTGAAAATCAAAGCATTAGCATGTTGGTAAGAAAAATCGGACTACCATTCCTTTTTGTGTTCTTTTCGGCAAGCCTTTATGGCCAGTATCTAGCTGGGCTAGCAACCGTATGGAATGATAAGTTGGATGAGTGGGAATTGTATACCGAAGATGAGGATGAACAGGGAGAATTGCGAACAAAATGGTCATTGAGTACCGAACGGACAGAGTGGGATTATCGATTGGGGGATGAAGTGGGGAGTATTCGACAAAAATGGCGCAATAATCCCAATCAATGGGAAGTGCGAGGAAGCAATGAAATTGTGACAGCCCAAACGGTCTGGAATAATGATTTTCGCGAGTGGCGAATTTCTGATGGGGAAAACCAGTTGAAATTGCGTAGGAAATACAGTAATGTCATCGATGAGTGGGAAGTAGATAGTAAAGACTTAGGATTCTTTGAAATGTTTACCCAATGGGAAGGCGATCCTAGAGAATGGAGTATTACGGATGAATTGGACGAAGGCTTAAGTTTTCCGATGAAAATGGCAGTGGTTTTCATTGTCATGTACCACAGCATTCCGAAATAGCAATATGCAGATCAATGAAGCCATCGATTTAATTCGAGGAGGGGTCATAAAAAAGGAAGGAGTTTGGGCTGATTTAGGCGCTGGAACGGGCTTATTCACCCAAGCGTTACAGGCTATACTTGAAGAAGGAAAGGTCTATGCCGTAGATAAAAGCCCACATGCGCTTTGGCGATTAGATAGACATGAACAAGTACCAATGGAAATTGTGGAAGCCGATTTCTCTAAGCCTTTGGACTTACCCCCGCTCGACGGCATTATAATGGCCAATGCATTACATTATATCGAAGAGCCGCTATCCGTACTTAGCCACCTACTTCCTTTACTAAAACCTGGGGGACAATTCATTTTATTGGAATACGAAACTACCCAACCTAATCCTCCTTGGATCCCCTATCCCATCCCTTCTCAGCGTTTTCATCAAATAGCAGAGCAGGCTGGTTTGTCCAGCCCGCAGGAAATCGGAAGAATAGCTTCGCGCTATGGCCACAATCATATTTATGCGGCCAGTTGTAGGGTTAAGGGTCTCTTAACTCTCTAAGCTTCTAATATCTGATTAGTATGATCTTTAGCTTGTACTTTACGGATAATCTTCGCTATGTTTCCTTCCGCATCGATGACGAAAGTCGTTCTGAAAATCCCCATGTATTTCTTGCCAAACATCTGCTTCTCACCCCAAACACCATAAGCGTTTAATATGGTTTGGTCGACATCCGCCAGTAGAGGAAATGGAAGGTCAAATTTCTTGATGAAATTCTGGTGTTTACGTTGACTATCCGCACTGACGCCTAAAATAGCATAGCCCTTCTTTTTGAGCAACCCATAATTATCTCTCAAGTTGCAAGCTTCCTCTGTGCAAGTTGGGGTATTGTCTTTCGGATAGAAAAACAGCACCAAATTTTGGCCTTTGAAATCACTGAGGGAAACCGATTCTCCGTTTTCGTTCAATCCGGTAAAGTCAGGGGCTTTATCTCCTTCTGTAAGATGTGTCATAATGATCGAATGGTTAACTGTTTTTAATGTTTATTCAACAACGATAATATCAAGAGGTTCAAATGATTTACAATCAGATAACAATTAAGCCGTAACTTCACGATTACCAACTACACTTAACAAGATGAAGTATTTCTATTCGTTTTCCCTTTTGCTGCTATCGCAGGCTTTGTTTAGCCAAACAGCACCCTCACCGCTTCCCAATGCTCACGCCCATAACGATTATGAACATGAGCGCCCACTCTTTGAGGCGCTTAGCCATGGTTTTACCAGTGTAGAAGCGGACGTACACTTGATCAATGGTGAATTGTATGTAGCCCATGATCACCCGTCAGATCTTTCACAAACACCTACGCTAAAGGCGCTCTACCTGGACCCATTAGCACGCTGGGTAGAACAGCACGAAGGCAAAGTGTATGCTGATTATGATGCCCCTTTTTATTTAATGATTGATGTCAAAACCAGAGCTGTCCCTACTTATGAAGCCTTGAAAAAGCTATTACTTCCCTATCGGACGATACTGCATCATTATGAAAATGGCGTTTTACAACCGGGCCCGATTCTAATCTTTTTGTCGGGCAATCGAGCGATAGAGCTGGTCCAGCAAGAGACCCTGCGATTAGTAGGAATAGATGGCCGACCCAGTGATATAGGAAAGGGGTATTCTTCCGACTTTATGCCGGTTATTAGTGATAATTACCGAAAGCACTTATCATGGCGGGGCAAGAAAAGGAATAAAAAGCCAGCTGAATTAGAAGCCTTGAAGAAATGGATTGCCGAAGCACATCAGGAAAAGAAGAAGGTAAGGCTTTGGGCTACGCCTGAACGGAAAAAGGTATGGCGGATTTTATTAGAAGCTGGGGTCGATTTTTTAAACACAGATCAATTGAGCGAATTGCAGGGATTTCTGATAAAAAAACGTTAGGCACTGATGGCCGAATTAACGATCATCACCGTATGCGCTTAATGCCGATGACCTTGGGTCAGTCTTTTATCACCCTAATATGTTGTTTCCTATAAGCTTGAGGGGTTAGGGTCACCTCTTTCTTAAAAGCATGATATAGCGATGAAGTGCTAGAGAACCCAACCTCCAGTGCAATTACCTCAATCGTTGGATTATCATCTAAATCACTAAGCCGTTTTTTGGCCTCTTCTACTCGAAACCTATTGACAAATTCATTGAATTTTAGTCCATAATGGTCTCTTATCGTCTGAGAAATGAGATAGGAAGGCGTGTCTAATGCTTCGGAGACGGTAGATAGCGTGAGTCCTTTTTGTAAATGGATTTTTTTCTGCTGGAATAGCTGCTCCAAATCTTGAGCAATACTCTTTTGAAGGCTGGGATCCGGCGATTTTGCTTTAGCCGAATTGGGTTTTAGAAGTTGTTGATTATGGAGAATGAGAAAATTGATAACATAAAGAACTAACGCGACTAGTACCGACCCCAAGGTGTATAATTGTATGGAAGGAGAGTAGAGTTGAAACATAAAACTAGCCCAAATCAGCGCTATACTCGTAAAAAACAGGCGAAAGCTATTTCGGTTTCCTGGCCAGTCTTTCTGAGCGTACAACCAGAAACTAGCAACCAAATAAAGCGAAATAATGATGGAGCCCAGATAATAAGCCTTTATTACCCACGACATATCCAGGATTGGAATGGATAAAAGCATTAAGATCGAAGGACCAAAGTGCAAATACTGAATAGGATTAGGGCGCACGGGTTTACTTGTCAGCGTATAAAGCCATAGCGCAGGCCCAATGACCCAAAGCCCCGTTGCCCCAAGATTGACGACCCAACTAGGAACATTTTCAAAAACATAGAAAAAATAAGACTTGCTTAAGCGTAACGCTAAGCCGAATAACATAATGCTTAGGAAAAGGATGGAGGGCGTTTTGAAGCGATCTTTGATCAGCAAGTACACACCTAGGAAGGAAGCTTGTGCGATAGCGATACCACAAAAGAGTGCAATGAATATGGTCCAGTTATCCATAATCTCAAAATTTAATGCTGGTGAAACAATAGCGTTTCGGTTTTTAGCGCCAGATCTTTGCCATTAGACGGCGAAAAAATAAATAGAGCTGTAGGCTATGTGAGTTTTTTTCTGACGAAGTATAGAGATAGAAAGGTTAGCTGAAAACCAAAGCCTATTATTTTACCAGAGCTTAACAGTCGGTCCTTCAAATATGCCTAAATTTCTTTCGGATTCCTCAAATCCGAAAATATAATCCTGCCAAAAGATAGATTTTAACACCTCAACCCGGCTTTATTTGTAGCAAAAACAACATGAAGCTAAATATTAATGGCCGATCCCATGAAGTTGATGCGCCTGATCAAATGCTAATACTGTGGGTACTTCGAGACCTACTTGGTATGAATGGGACCAAATATGGGTGCGGTATCGGCCAATGCGGAGCTTGCACGATTCATGTAGATGGAAAAGCAGTGCGTGCCTGTCTTACCCCGATTGGTGATTTAAAAGCAAAGGTAATTACTACGATTGAGGGATTATCCCAAAAGGGGGACTTGCATCCTGTGCAACAAGCATGGATAGCAGAAGATGTTCCCCAATGTGGATATTGCCAAAGTGGACAAATCATGCAAGCTGCCGCCTTTTTAGCCGAAAACCCTCAACCAGCAGAATCCGACATCGTCGAGGCAATGCAAGGGAACCTTTGTCGATGTGGAACTTATGTCAGAATTAAAAAGGCCATACAAAAGGCGGCGGAAGAAATGAATACTTAAAACAACATCCTTGGAGCCTAGGTTTCCCGGGAGAGATGTTGGTGGAAACACACAGAATCGGCGAGTGATTAATAACCAGGGTGTTAAAAAATCTAAAATGGATCGAAGAAATTTTTTCAAAGTCAGTGCGATAAATGGAGGAGGGCTCCTGTTAAGTACGTTCATCCCGTTTGCTTGTGAAACGGCCCCGGAGGCCGCTTTGTCTTGGGCGCCTAACTTTTTCCTACGTATAGGAAGCAATAGTAAAGTGACCTTTATTTGTTCCCAATCCGAAATTGGGCAAGGAACCTCCACGGGACTGGCGATGATTGCGGCTGATGAGCTAGGTGCAAAAATGGAAGATATTAGTATTGAATTTGCGGCAGGGAGTGAGGAACGCTATGGCAATTTGCAAGACACCGGGGGGAGCAATGGCATTCGACTACTTTGGCAGCCCTTACGGGAAGCAGTGGCGATGGCCCGTGAAATGCTGATCGCAGCGGCAGCACAAAAATGGGAAATAGCGGCGACTGATTGCTATAGCAGTGAAGGATTAATTCATAATAGTCAGACGAATCAACAATTGCCTTTTGGAGAGCTAGTAGCCATAGCTAGTACCTTAGCTGCTCCCCGAGAAGTCACCCTCAAAGACAAAAAAGATTTCAAGTACATTGGCCAGCCAGTGATAGGGCCAAAGACATACCAGGCCGCTAAAGGGATAACGCCCTATAGCATCAATATTAAGGTGCCAAATATGCTGTATGCAGTGATTGAGCGATGCCCGGTCTGGGGAGGAAGTCTGGTTTCATTCGATGCAACTAAAACCAAGGCTATTCCAGGCGTATTTGATGTGATTGAGGTCGAGCCGATTGCCTTAGACCCGCGCATGGATTATAAAGGAGGAGTAAGAGCAGGGGTAGCGGTATTAGCCGATAACACTTGGGCCGCAATAGAAGGGAAAAAAGCACTTACCATTGAATGGGAAGATGGCGCCAATGGAAATAAATCGGATGAGGATATGTCTCGCGAAATGGCATTGAGTAAGGAAGAGACTACCGAAGTAAGCCATGACTTCAATGAGGCCAGCCGATACATCAGAAAGGGCAAACGTTACCTAGCTGTCTCTTATACACATCTCCGAGCCCACGAGACCGAGG
>CAJXUM010000489.1 GCA_913060855.1 uncultured Lewinella sp.
CCTCTTCGTCGGCAGCGTCAGATGTGTATAAGAGACAGGATTTACAAGATTAACACTTAGGAATTCAATTGGTGTTTTTGGTTAAACTCTACTAAGATACAGTGAATCGCCTTGCCGCCTATTGCACAGCCAAAATATTTATTTCTTCTTTGCACTGCCCCTCAAAGGAAGGGACAACAAACAATCTACATATTCTAGCACGAGTATATTTTTACATCTTCCGATATCCGTTTATATAGGGATAGGGTGGAGCTCAAAATGGGCTTCACCATATTCCCAATACCACGAGTAAAATAAAATATCAATAAGAAAAGCAAGCTCAAAGGAACTTGCAGCTATGAAAGCTAAAACTCCGCTGCCGTTCATAGCCGGTGAACATCGCAGCGGAACTTTCATCTCCCCGCCGGAGGACTATGCGCAAAATAATTAATGGTAAACCCGCTAATTACTTGACTCTCTTAACAGCCTCGTCCCCGGCGGTTTATTTTTGGCAAAATTAACTTTACATTTCATGGCCAGCGGCGTCTCTACCGCCGCTGGTAACGTGGATTCGGCTCAGTACCTAGCGACTTCTACTGCCGCTGGTGCCCGGTTTCTAACCGGCACCCTGCCCCGTCCAAGCCCCTAAGTCGCCAATAAATTGACGGCTATGCTGGGCCCCCGTCGTTTCCGTTATAATATTTATAATCCTTTAAAGTCCGGCTTTCGCTTCTCCAAAAAGGCTTGTACACCCTCTTGATAGTCAGCCGTGAGACCTGCTGTAGTTTGCAGCTGCTCTTCGATGGCAAGTTGTCTATCCAATTCGTTAGTGAAGGAATAATTCAAGGCTCTTTTGGTCAACCCGATAGCTGCAGTGGGGAGCTGAGCTAATTGTTGAGCAATAGCCAAGGCCTGCTCATTGAATTTTTTTTCTGGTAATTCCTTGTAGATCATCCCCATACTCGCTGCTTCTGCGGCACTAATCTTTTCACCCAACATCATTAAGGCTGCAGCTCGTTGCCAACCAATGAGCCGGGGAAGCAAATAGGTGCCTCCACTGTCGGGTACCAAACCAATTTTGATAAAAGCCTGTATAAAAGAGGCTTTACTACTGGCTACGGTAATATCGCAAGCGATGGCGATATTAGCTCCCGCTCCCGCTGCCACACCATTTACACCACAAACGATAGGCTTTTCTATATTCCTGAGGCGTTGGATAATTGGGTTGAGGTGTTTTTGCAGAATCTGTTCCAAGCTAGGGGCTCCTTCACTGGTGACCTCTTGAATATCCTGTCCAGCACAAAATGCTTTTCCAGCGCCCGTAAGGTATATAGCCCTTACTTCTGGGTTGGTCTTACACTCGTCGAGTGCAGCTTGCAAGGCTAGCGCCATTGGGCCATTAAAACTATTATACACTTCGGGGCGATTAAGCGTGATTTGAGCCACCTGGTCAGTAATGCTCATTAGAACGGGTTCCATATGGGTTGTTTTTGGCTAGGTACGAGAATAAAAGACTTTATCCTGAAATAGTCTATCCGATTTTAGTCAGATCCAAATTTCTAATCATCATTAGGTATGATTTGGCAAACAAAGGGAGGCTGGTAAAATTGAGTCCTGAGGTATGAGGATTACACCTTGGATATTCTTCTCTGTTTTGATCTACGATATGATCAATAGCTTTTCTGATCGCTCGCTTATTGAGCTTTCCGGTGACCGAATCAAAATAGCTATTGGTATATCCCAATGCACTGAAAAAGTTATTATTGAATATCCGGAAGTACAAATGGAAGAAATCTCGATCAGGTTTAGGTGCTGCGTAACTGAACATGCAATAACTAACAATATAACTAGGAAAAGCTAGTGCAACAGCCTCATAATCATTATCCAAATACCAATCCATGCTCGGGAGTTCATTATCAATGACACTGACAATGCGATCATGACTCACCGGTAAGGTAATCCCGAAGGTTGCCGTCACCCGATACATTTCTTTGAAAAATTCGGCCTTGGGCCGATCTGTTAATTTGCTTAATTCCCGAGCTAGGATTTGATTTTTCTGAGCCGTCGATTTATCATCTTTAGCAAAATAGGTACGATGGATTCTTTCTAGGGTTTCCATCATATAGCCCTCGGGCTTGATCAGATAATCTAGCTTGTAAACCAACTGAAGGAGCAGGTACGCAATGCCCCCCGGATACTGATCCTTATCCAGCCTGCCACTTTCAATTTCATTGATGACAATTTGAATCTGTTCGGTGATGAAATTGTATTTCACCTCTTTTTCAGCTGCTGGAATTGGACGCAAATGCGAAATGTCTACAGCTTGTAGCATTTTGAACTCATCCAGCAGTAGGTCATCGTGTTTGTCCGCTCGCGTGGCTACTTCCTTTAGCGCATAATATAATTTGTAAGGTGAGCCGTCGAGGGTATAGGTATCAAATACCATGGTGATGTTTTCTTCATCATCCAAGGCAAAACGACCATACTTCAGGTCAAAATTCTGTTCCATTAATCGCCGCATGAATCCCACATTCAGTGATTCTGTTTTAGCGACTTTCGCTTCTGCGGTGAGTTTGGTGGAATCGGCTGTACCAGAAATCTTCTTTGAGCCTTGGTATAATTCGAAATGGATACTGCCATTGGCTTCCCAATACTTTACATTATCCTCTTTTTCATCACGTAGATATTGGAAGAAAGATCGGTAAGAGTCGAGATAATTACCTTTGTCAAATAGATCAAGGGCAACATCCCAGGCTTGATAGTTATCTTTGGCCTTATAAGAGTCACTATAACGTCCGAAGCGGATGGCTGGCTGAGAGTCATCGTCAGGTCGGTGGTTAACACTAAAAAGGCGGTCAAAAAATCCCATACAATTTTGAATACTTTTGGGTAGTATTTCAAAAAACGAAGATAAAACTTTTTTGCAATTGCCACTAAGCTTTTCTATAATTCACGCAAGTATAGTTCAAGGTCTACTAGCTTTCTGTAATTTCGCCTATTTCCTGATAAAATAAAGTGTGACCAAATGGGACTTGAAAGCCAAGGTTTCCGCACCCTTCTGCCACTTCGTGAGTATCCTTTTCGAATCAAGCATAGTGATCCGATTATTTTTTGGGGATCTTGCTTTGCCGAGCATATGGCTCAAAAAATGGGGTCAGCCAAGTTTGAGACGGTACTCAACCCCTTAGGAATCACCTATAATCCGCATAGTATCGCCCATGGGATACGTCAAACCTTCACAGGAGAAACCCTAAATGAGGGTAATCTCTTTGAAGCGAATGGGCTTTGGCACTCTTTCGATTTCCATAGCCGCTTTTCCCATCCGAATAAAGACCTCGCCTTATCGGGTATGAATAATTCGATAAGAAATGCCCATTCATTTTGGCAACAAGCCAAGGTCCTAATTGTTACATTGGGGACAGCAACGGCATTTCGGCAACTTGAAGAGGGGCAGGTCGTTAATAATTGTCATAAATTACCAGCAAGCGTGTTTAAGAAAACGCGATTGGAGATAGGGGAGATGAAGGATGGCCTGCTTCAAACCTTTAACATATTGAAGGAAAAGCAAGAAAGTTTACAAATCATTCTAAGTGTCAGCCCCGTGCGGCATATAAAGGATGGGCTGGTAGAAAACCAACGAAGTAAAGCGGCCTTACTGTTATTAGCCGAAGCGCTAGAGAATACCTTGGATTTTGTGCATTATTTCCCGGCCTATGAATGGATAATGGATGACTTGCGCGATTATCGTTTTTTTGAATCCGATCTCGTTCATCCCAATGCCCAAGCCGTAGACTATGTATGGAAACATTTCCAGCAGTCATTTTTCACCGCAGATACCCAGCAATTGATGAAGCGTATTGGCAGTATAGTACAAGCCAGTCAACATCGGCCGTTTCATCCTAATACGCCTCAACACCAGCAATTTTTAAAGCTGCAGTTGGAGAAAATAGCCGGATTGAAAAAAGAACACCCCGCCTTAGATTTTTCTGAGGAGGAAAATTATTTTAAGGGTGTTAGCCAACAATAATGTGCGTAAAATGAAGCCAAAGAGCCATTCAGGTGCGTACCTTATTATTGGCTAATTCTCTAAATCAAATTATACCTTAAATTCCCATGAGTAAGATTTTACTAAGCCTTAGCTGGGCTTATTTTATCGGTTTGTCGTTCCTAGCTGCTCAAAACCTAATCAGTATCGAACAAAAGGGGAGTTTGACCAAGGCAGAGCTAGCGGCCCGTTTTCAGGATATCACCAATAATGATGTAGAACTCTTCAAAATCACCTATTCGACCCAGGATGTTTTTAATGAATTGGATACGGCTTCGGGCTTGATTGTGATTCCTAGAAGAACTGCCCCACATAGTTATCCTCGACTTGTGTTTCAGCATGGCACAGTCGGTAGTAGAACAGATGTACCTTCCAATTTGAGGGGAGGATATGAAGCAGGCTTGTTTTTTGGCGGTTTGGGCTATGTAACCTTGCTCCCTGATTTCTTGGGGTTAGGAACCTCCCGAGGAGTACATCCCTACGTTCATGCCGATTCGGAGGCATCGGCGGCGATTGATATGTTACACGCTTTGGATGATTTTGCCAACCAGATGGATATAGTCATCAATGACCAGCTATTTGTAACGGGCTACTCTCAAGGTGGACATGCTGCCATGGCGCTTCACCGCGAGATTGAGCAAAATTCGGAGGCCTTTACCGTGACTGCTTCAGCTCCAATGTCTGGTCCTTATAGTATTTCTGGCATCATGCGGGATAAAATAACCTTGGATGAATCTGCCTATTTCTATCCAGCCTATGTCCATTTCACCATCGTATCTTATAACTATGTGTATGGACTATACGATAATATAGCGGAGGTCTTCAAACCCGATTATGTACCATTTCTTCAACAATTTTTGGATGAAGAAATAAGCCTGGGAGGCCTCAATGACGCCTTGATATCAAAATTGATTCAGAATCATGGTGCTCCTATTCCAAAATATATGCTCCAGGACAGTATCCTGAATGCGGTGATATCGGATGAGATGCATCCTTTCAATATAGCGCTGCGAGACAATGATGTGTTTGACTGGAAACCAGCAGCTCCTACTCGGCTGTATTACTGCATGGCCGATGACCAGGTCCCTTTCCAAAATAGCGTTGTGGCTGCCGAAGTCATCACCCAAAATGGTGCGCCCAACTTTGAG
The DNA here is from genome assembly GCA_913060855.1 of uncultured Lewinella sp. GTDB lineage: Bacteria > Bacteroidota > Bacteroidia > Chitinophagales > Saprospiraceae > DT-111. Next base: position 5,173 of record CAJXUM010000489.1, read on the forward strand.
GCTATTGATGTCGAGCCCGGTGCCGATCATGGAGAATGTGTAGAACCTGCGATTATAGCCACTGCTGTCTTTTTTGCCCAGTATTGGGAGGTGTCTTTGGTGGCCAATCGAGAACCCATACCGAATATTCCAGTAAGTATTTTCCCTAATCCAACTACTAACCTTATTACCTTGGGCGGGCTACTTACCGCCACCCAGGTTGAAGTATTTAATGCCTTGGGACAAATGGCATTGCGCCAAGTAGTAGATCCAGCTGACGCTACTTTAGATCTATCTAGTTTACCCAAAGGAACTTATACTTTGCGGATGCAATTGGATGGAGGGGTAGGAGTGAGCAGAGTCGTGAAGCAGTAAGCGTTGGAAACCCAATAGGAGAGGATATATGCTGTCTCTTATACACATCTGACGCTGCCGACGAAGAGGATAGTGTAGA
>CAJXUM010000490.1 GCA_913060855.1 uncultured Lewinella sp.
GGTCTCGTGGGCTCGGAGATGTGTATAAGAGACAGCTGCAATATCCATCGCTCAATATCCGGGGCATTCGGGCGGCCTGGGTCGGCAAAGAGGTACGCACGTTGATTCCTGCCGAAGCCATTGCGGAGATAGATATGCGGTTGGTCCCCGAATCGGATGGGCAGCGACTCGTTAATCTAGTCCGGCAATACATCCTGGATCAAGGTTACCATTTGATGCAAACTGAGCCCACGGAGACCGAGCGAGAGCAATTTAGTCAACTCGCTAGTCTGACTTACCGATTGGGATCGAAGCCTTTTCGAACGGATTTGAATTCGCCTTTAGGCCATTGGCTAAGTAGTGCCATGCAGCGTGCTTTTGGGGATGCTTTTGTAAAAATGCGCACCACTGGTGGGTCTCAACCGATTGCTCCTTTTATCACCACCTTGGGTATACCCGCGGTATCGATCAGAATTCCTAATCCCGACAATAGTATCCATGCTCCCAATGAAAATCTAAGACTGGGCAATTTCCTGGAAGGCATCCAGATGTGCCTGGCGATTATGACCGAAAAAATGAAGTGACTAGCAGATTGAGTTGGGTAAATAATGAATCTAATGATCGTGATTATTTGGTCGGCACTTCGGTCTTAATACTTTCTTCCCGTCCCACGTTCATCGTTGGCGTTCCGTTGAAATCTTCCACCTTACCCAAAAAGCAAGCCGCGGTGTTGGCCAGTACTTGATCCGCTTTATAGGAGAAATTAGGAAGGTCTTTTTTGCGTATAAAAACGGAAAAGATCTGATTGGGAAATTGTTTGTCTACATTCAACCATAAGTTGCCACTGCGGCTGTAACGCGTACTGACCACTGTTCCACAAACATTAATTTCCTGCCCCGTACCTTGGTAGCGCTTAGCTTGTACCGTATTGAAATGGTCACGAGCCAGTGAGGGCGCATAAATAGGATCTACATCTCCTTTGGCCATTTCCGGTAACCAGCTTTTCACATCCATTCCTCCTTCAATGCCCTCTTCTAAGTCATCAGGAAGGGCATTAAAAAAATCCAGTCCAGTCAATTCCTCTACTTCATTGACGGTTACGGCAAAAGTGGAAAGGGGATCTGGATTCGCTTTGTTGGGCATCACAAAGCCGATCGCTCTTTTGTTTTTGAGGTCTAGCGCTACCTTGAAATATTTTTCGGGGAGACTTAATTTATTAAGGCTGCGATCCACCTTTGGTAATTGGTCAGAGAGAATGGGCCCGGTGACAACATACAATTGCACCTTGGGATGGTCAAAAACATATCCCCTCAAACTGGTCTCCAAATCGGCCCAGCTCTCGCGGTTAAACTTCGGGCGTTGTGGAGACATATTGGAGTAAAAATAGGATTCCGAAAGGGCCTTTTGGCTCCAGCGAAAATCGGCAGATGGTGCTAGGTGTCCTCGATCATAGCCATAGCCATCATATTTGTAAGAACTATCCGCTTGCAAAAATTTCAAGAAGTAATCTTCTTCGACTGCGCTTCCCGTTGTCACCTTAGGGTCTGGCCTAAAATCATTGGACCGGAAGACTTTTCCGTCAATTACATCTGGTGTAATAATATGTGCTACCCATTTCGCTTGTTCATGGGCTTCGGCATATTCCAGGGCCATTGCGGTATGAAGAATATAGTTTTGGCTGGGTAAGCCGATGTCTCGCAAATCCCGCTGTACTCGCTGCAGTTTCAGGTTTTCTAAGCGTGACTCCAGCATCTTCTGTTGGTTCTCGATTTGCTGAATGTCAGCCTGGATAGTTAGTATATTTTGATCTAGGTTTTGGGCGGCCAGCCAAGCAGGCACCGTTAGCCATAGGCCGATGAGTAAGTGTTTCATTGGTGAAAAATTCATATCCGTGTTGTTATAATCTTGAAATGGTAAGGACAAAAGTTCCCGTCCTTTTTGACATAACTTTAAGCCTATTCAATTTATTGCTTATAGGTCCGCAATATCGGGTATTTACGGGATATATGGGCTAATAGTTAATCTGTTTGGCGCCAGTATTCCTGCCTGACACCTCTGCCAGCCAATGACTGTTACTGTTATCATTCCAATCAAAATCAGAGGTCGGGGTCATCGCTGTCTTGGCGACGGGGTCGGGGCTACTGAGCCTCGCCAATAAATTGACGGCTACCAATTTCCCGCTCAAAATTACCACCTACCCCGACTAAGCTGCCCACTACCCTCCTCCTATTCCAATCCCCCCTCAACACCTGCAATTTATGGATAAATCAGGCCGAAAGGCCCAACATCTACAGCCATAAAACAAACAATCATGCTAAGCCCACAAAACACATCAATCCTTTCTTCGAACACAAACGATGACAAACACCTCGTTTACCACAAAACCAAATTCTTAGATAGCAAAACATTAAGTTGGGTTGGACTTAGCCCCAAAAAAATATTTCAGCTTGTTTTATTTCTTCTCGTATGGTTCTTTTTACAACCTAAATTGGTTGACAATCCATTAGAGGAAGGCCAGCTCATTCTATGGATGGCCTTCCCTTTTTCCTTTTTCGTTTTGCTCGTCTATATGATTTATCAAGGCCTCAAGGAAAAGCAAAAGGAGATCATTGAAGACCTCCGCATCAAGTTATCAGCTGATTTGCATGATGACGTGGGTTCTATTTTATCGGGAATCGCTATGCAGGCTGAAATTCTAGAATGTTACGTGGCTAATGACCACAAGGAAAAAGTAACCCGCTTGGCAGGCCGCAGTCGAGAAGCCATGGCTCAGATGCGAGATACCGTCTGGACATTGGATGCTAGAAAGGACAATTGGGGAAGCCTCGTGGATCGTTTGCAAGATCACGCGGCAGAAATACTAGAACCCCGCCAGATGGCCTACAGTATCAAAATAGAAGGCATCAATAGGCAGAAAACCTTACAGGCCGATATCCGCCAGCACCTCTACCTCATCGGGAAAGAGGCCATAACAAATGCAGCCAAGCACTCTAATGGAGATCAATTGAGTATTCTCTTGCGACAGCAGAATGATTTATTGGAAATGTTTATCCAAGATAATGGGCAGGTAGACCAGGAACAACCTTTGACGGTCTCAGGCCTAGGTTTATCGAATATTAGTCTACGAGCTCGGGAACTAGGCGCACAGCTGAATATTCACCAGAATAATGGGTTTGGTATTTCGCTTTGCTTTGCTCCGGCTTGATAGCTCAAGGGGTGTAGTTGAAGGGGTGAGTGATTCACCCCTTGAATTATCAAGCCCATCGATGATTATTATTTCACTTGATTTGGTGTTCGTTGGCTCGACCTTTGAAGGTCGAGTCAGCTTTTTTGTGCTGCCAAATACAGGCTTAATCCTGCCAGTTACCCACCTAAAATGTCATCCTACTCATCTAGCATTTTTATTCTCCGCAGAACAGGACAATTTGTCTTCGTAATACACAAATAAATAGAGGCAATAATTTACAACCCATAAAAAACCAAACTACTATGTTACTTATAATGATGACTTTCTTAGGACTTTGCTGGATCGTAAAATTTCGTGCTTTCAAACAAGAGGAGAAAGCCATGCTTCCTACCAATAGTGCAATTATCATCCCTATGAATCAGCATCTACACCAAAGAAAGCACCCCCTTTCCAGGGTTGAAGACAACATCATTTCCTTGAAATTACAGCAACATAAAATATCCCTCCAGCAATAAAGATTGTATACATAATAGATTGTTTGGTTAGTCCTAGTGAATTCGTTTGCTGGGGCTTTTCTTTTTCACACCTTATCCATCTGTATTTCTCCTAGCGGCCGATAGCCGTTAAACTGATGAAAAAGAGCTAAAAGGCAGGACTTTTTTGATGCTTAATCTACTATAAAGTATACAGTGGATTTTATTACCGAACTACTCAGCCTAACATAATCATGAAAACAAGCAGCGTCAAAGTAAGTATTGTGAAAAATGAATTGAGTCCAGCAATGATAGATCAAATGTGGAGTGTCTATCAGAAGTACTATAACTATAGCCAAACCTATTTTTTGGAGCGATTGAATAAAAACAACTACTTTTCTTTGTACCAAGTAGGAGACGAGATTGTGGGCTTCACTGGTCTTCGTATTAATCGTACCAAAATGAACGGAAAGAAACGACTGTTGATTAACTTTGGTCAGACTATAGTTGAGAAAGCTTACCGAGGCAAATCTCTGATACCTGCCACTGGCGCGAAGCTTTGTATGCTCTTTCCTTACGAACTTCTTTTCCACAAGACTTACTTCTGGGCGGACTGCCTCACCTATAAAGCTTATCTCGTATTTGCTAAAACCCTAGAGGAGTATTACCCCTCTTATAAATATGACCCGTCGGAGGATGTCCGAGATGTCATAGATTATATTGGAGCCACTCATTATGCTGACTCTTATTGCCCCAAAACAGGGACGGTGAATAAGGAGTCAATAGTGGTAAATGATGTCAACACATCTATTCCTGAAAAATACAAAGAAGACCAAGACATTAATTACTATGCCCAAGCCAATTCTCAATTTGAAACAGGAAATGGTTTGATTACGCTTGGCCCCGTCAATTTTACGAATTTCAGCCTATTGATCAAACGCTTTGTAAAACAATCACTAGGCATTCATCCTAAGCAGAAACTCTCAATTTCAGATCCTATCCACGCCTTGAGCAATGCCTTAAGAGGCGCTACATTCAGTCTATTTTTATATAAAAATGCGTAAAAAGTAAACTATTCTTGATACTAATCGTTATATAATGTATATTTGCGTTATAAAACACAATTATGCGTCAATTAACGAAGGCTCAAGAAGAAATAATGCAACTCATCTGGGACATCGGTGAGTGCACCGTCGGTAACCTCCGAGATGAAATAGAAAATCGGACAGGAAGTAAACCACCTCACAGCACTGTTTCTGCTATTGTCCTGGCCCTAGACAAACATGGCTTTGTCACTCACAAAACCTATGGTCGCACTTTCGTCTACTGTGCTGCCCTCAGCCGAGAGCAATATGGTCGTCGCTCGTTGAAGGACCTCCTCCAGAATTATTTTGGCGGATCCCCCAATCGCTTGGTAGCCCACCTTGCTAAACGAGAAAATCTCAATATCGATGAAGTAAGTGATCTCTTACGGAAATTAGAAGAAGAATGACTGGGCCATGGATCGAATATTTGCTGCGCCTGACGCTCATTTGGGGATCATTACTCATCTATTATCATTTCTTTTTTTCCCAAAATCACAACTGGACATTAAGAAGGCGCTTCTTAATTGGCTCCTACTTAATAGGGCTAGTTATTCCGCTGTTGCCATCAATGGGGCTAACCGCTGAACCAATACCGCTGAGTAATGTACAGTTTGGCACTTACTTTGTCAGTCCAACTAATCCCATTATCGCCGAACAAGAAACGTCAACTTCCTTGGACTGGTATTTACTTTTTGTAAGTATCTATCTATTGGGGACATTCGTGCAATTGATCCGCTTAGGGCGGCATTATCTACTGTTACAATACTGGAATAGTAAAGGGATCAAAAGTTCCTTTCGTTCGTTCCGAGTCATCCGACATACCGCTATCACGTCTCCTTTTGCTACCTGGCGAAGTATTTTCTTGCCCTTACAGCTATCC
>CAJXUM010000491.1 GCA_913060855.1 uncultured Lewinella sp.
AGATCAGCCTCGGTCTCGTGGGCTCGGAGATGTGTATAAGAGACAGGTGCTACACCCCTTAATCCTTACTTTTTTTTGGGTTTTAGGTGGACAAGAAGTTCCACAAGGTATCCAATCTCAGTCCATCCTTTATTCGGTCGATGCTAATCAAAGTGCATCTGAACAAATACATAACTTTGATTTATCTACGTTTTTCTGGCGCTTTGGAGACCTTGAAATTGAAGTAGAGGAAGATGATGATGACCATCATTATTCAAACAGAAAATCTTCTCGACCACCCTCCCTTCCATCGGCTCTTAATACAAAAACCGATGGCTCTTTATTCCCGACCCAAAAGCTAATCAAGCTTTACGTCCTTTTCCATTCCTGGAAATCATTTCTATTTAACTAACACAAAAGCTAAGTCAGGCTTTGGAATAGATTACACCATTCCGAAAAAGAGCTTCCTCATCGGCCTACAATGCCGATTAAATTCCATTTTGGCATTAGTCAATAGGAATGGTTCTCAGCCAATTTTTGTGCTTTTGAGATAGGCGAAAGACACAGCCTCCTGTGATCTCCTTAGTCTATTACTTTCACTTGCCTAAAAACTGTCAGAGAAGGATAGCAATCTGTCGTGCTTGCATTAAGAGATGTTTGGGCAACCCCTTTTGGGCTAAAAACATCCTCTAAGAATGCCTCCACAGGAGCAATAACTTATTTGTCTCAAAAATTATCAATCAGAATCTAATGAATTTTAATTCCATTATATCGTGCCTCATGGTGCTATGTCTCTTCATAGGCTGCCAGCACGACGACAATAGTGCATTAACCCACAGCGAATCTCACGGCGGTGGACATCATACAGGGGTCTTAGAGATCAGCAGCCCCATCAAAAAAGACACCTCCTACTATAATGAATACGTCTCCCAAATCCGAGCTTATCAGCGTATAGAACTGAAGGCATTGGAAAAAGGATACCTCCAAAAAGTATTGGTAGATGAGGGGCAGCTAATCCATAAAGGCCAACTCTTATTTGAGATTCAGCCCACCATTTATCTGGCTGAAATTCAAAAAGCCCAGGCAGAGCTAGCTCAAGCCGAGGCTGAAAAAGAGAAGGCCAGGGTGGAATATCAAAATATAAAGGCTTTAGCTGATAGCAATATAGTGTCTATCAATGAGCTGGCTCTCGCTCAAGCAGAACTACAAAAAACCGATGCTCACGTCGATAATGCCAAGGCAGAATTAGCCTTGACGGAGGCGCATCTTCAATTCACAAAAATACGAGCACCTTTCAGTGGAATAGTTGGGCGGTTTGAAGATATCCGCCTAGGCTCTTTGCTCGAAGAAGGGGAGGAATTGACAACCCTTACCGATAACAGTAAGATGTGGATTTACTTTAATGTCCCGGAAGCGGTTTACTTAGACTATGCACAGCAACCGTCGGAAGTAGCTGCCTTAGAGCTGCAATTGGCAAACAATCAGCTATTTGATCATAAAGGAGAAATTACAGCCATCGAGGCAGAATTTGACAATGCCACGGGTACCATTCCCTTTAGAGCTACTTTTCAAAATCCCAAGCGATTGCTTCGGCATGGTCAGACCGGCAATATCCTTTGGCCCATTCAACTAAAAGAGGTCCTGCTTATTCCACAAAAAGCCACCTATGAGGTTTTAGAAAAACGATACGTCTTTGTGGTGGATGATGAAGGTCATGTCACTTCTAGAGAAATTAAAATAGCCACCGAATTAGATAATGTATATGTGATATCCGAAGGGCTGAGTATGGATGATAAATTCTTGATCGAAGGATTACGAAAAGTAAAGAATGGCGATCAGATCGAGTTTGAATACAAAGCGCCGGAAGAGGTCTACAACCACTTGGAACTCCACGCAGAATAGTCCATCACCTAAAAAACTTTTATTATGTTTCAAAATATATTAAAGCGACCGGTGTTGGCTATTGTGATATCCATCATCACCCTCTTTGTAGGGTTATTGGCCATTTTCCAATTGCCCATTTCTCAGTTTCCTTCCATTGCGCCTACCACGGTCAACATATTCGTGGCGTATCCCGGATCGAGTGCAGATGTATTGATAAAATCTACGATCATCCCGCTGGAGACCGCCATCAATGGGGTACAGGGCATGCGTTATATCGCTTCGGATGCCACCAGTGCAGGAGAAGGAACCATTCGGGTGATTTTTGAGCCCGGGACAGATCCCAACCAAGCCGTTGTGCAAGTCAAAACCAGGGTGGATCAAGTGATGCCGAATTTACCTCCTTTGGTACAGAGAGAAGGGGTGCAGATTACTCCGATTCAACCCAGTATGTTGCTTTATGTCAACCTTGCCGGCGAAGAAGGAGGTAGCATTGATGAAAAGTTTCTCTATAACTATGCGTACACCAAGATCGTCCCAGAGCTGCAGCGGATAGATGGTATTGCTCGTGCACAAATACTTGGGGCGCGGAAATATGCAATGCGTATCTGGCTCAAACCCGACCGTATGCGTGCCTACAAAATCTCTGCGGAAGAGGTGATGAAAGCACTGGAAGAGCAGAGCTTGATTGGTCGTCCGGGTCGCTTGGGAAGAAGTTCGGGCATCACTGCGCAATCCAAGGAATTTGTACTCACCTATACGGGGCGGTACAATACCCCAGCGCAATACGAGAGCATCATCATGAAAAGTACCGAAGAAGGACAACAAGTCAAACTTGGGCAGATCGCTGATGTAGAATTAGGAAGTGAGTTTTTCGATATCTATTCCAATTTAGATGGCAAACCTTCCTCCTCCATCGTACTTAAACAAACTTTAGGGAGTAATGGTAGCAAGGTTATCGAAGCCGTAAAAGACAAGATGAAGGAGTTGGAAAATGATTTTCCGACAGGGATTACTTATCAGTACAGTTATGATGTATCCAAGTTCTTGGATGCCTCCATCGAACAAGTGACCCATACCATTCGAGATGCGTTTATTCTGGTGGCTTTGGTTGTATTTCTCTTTCTTGGAGACTGGCGGGCTACCCTCATTCCCATACTTGCCGTGCCGGTATCCCTGGTAGGAGCCTTTTTCTTTATCCAGCTGTTTGGGATGTCGATCAATCTGATCACCCTTTTTGCTTTGGTACTGGCTATCGGTATCGTAGTGGATAATGCCATCGTAGTCGTAGAGGGCGTCTATGCCAAAATGGAGGAAGATCCTTCCATCACTCCTTACAAAGCGACCAAAGTTGCCTTGGAGGAACTAAGTGGGGCCATCATTGCTATTACCTTGGTGATGACTTCCGTCTTTGTTCCCGTAGCCTTTATGAGTGGACCGGTCGGGGTATTTTATCGTCAATTTTCGATTACCATGGCGAGTTCGATCGTGATCTCAGGGGTGGTAGCATTGACTTTGACCCCTGTACTCTGTGCGATGCTGCTCAAGAACCATCATGGCAAACGCAGAAAGTCATGGTTTGATCGATTCATCGATGGTTTTAACCGTTTGTTTGAAAAACTCACCGGAGGATATGTAGCGGTACTCCATATCATAGTGGCTCGCAGAATCGTCACCTTTGGCCTACTGGCCCTCTTTATTTCCGGTCTGGTATATACCAATAAGATTCTCCCGGCTGGCTTTGTACCCAATGAAGATCAAGGAACCATTTATGCCATTGTTCAGACGCCCCCTGGCTCCACGCTCGAACAAACTAATGAGGTAGCCGGGCAGCTACAAAAAATTGCAGAAGAGGTAGATGGGGTGGAATCCGTCACCTCGCTAGCTGGATATGAGATCATGACGGAAGGACGGGGTTCTAATGCGGGTACTTGTCTTATCAACCTAAAACCCTGGTCAGAACGGGATAAGAATGTCCGCGAAATCATGGAAGAGCTGGAAGAAGAGACCCGAGATTTGGGAGCGATCATTGAATATTTTGAGCCCCCTGCGGTACCCGGATTTGGTTCCTCGGGTGGATTCTCATTCCGGATGCTGGACAAAACAGATGCGACGGATTATCAGGAATTTGATCAAATCAACCAGGATTTCCTCCATGCATTACAGGAACGAAAAGAACTAAGTGGACTATTCACCTTCTATGCGGCCAATTATCCACAATTTGAATTAGAATTTGACAACCAGGCGGCGATGCAAAAAGGGGTTTCGATTGGGGCAGCCATGGAGAATTTGAATATTCTTATTGGTAGCACCTACGAGCAAGGATTTATCCGATTCGGACGCTTTTTTAAAGTCTACACCCAAGCAGCCCCCGAGTACCGTCGATACATTTCTGATTTGGATGAATATTTCGTAAAAAATGAAGAAGGGGAAATGGTGCCTTATTCGGCTTTCATGAAATTCAATAAGACCCAGGGGCCTAATGAAATCACGCGCTACAACCTTTATAACTCAGCAGCCATCAGAGGCTTACCTGCCGCTGGCTTTACGACCGGGGATGCCATCGCAGCCATCAAAGAAGTAGCTGAAGCCAATTTACCAAGGGGCTTTGATATTGCCTGGGAAGGGCTGTCTTACGACGAAGCTCGACGAGGTAATGAGTCCATTTATATCTTTCTGGTAGTGGTCTTTTTTGTCTACTTGGTGTTGGCGGCACAGTACGAAAGTTTTGTACTGCCACTAGCCGTTTTGTTTTCCTTACCGATTGGCATATTTGGAACCTTTTTACTGCTAAAATTGATGGGCTTAGCCAATGATGTCTATGCGCAAATTGGTATGATCATGCTGGTAGGATTACTGGGTAAAAATGCTGTTCTGATTGTAGAGTTTGCCATACAAAAGCACAATGCAGGGGCAACTATTTTGGACGCGGCTATAGAAGGAGCTAAGGTGCGATTCCGGCCGATATTGATGACTTCTTTTGCATTCATTGCAGGGCTAATTCCATTGGTCATGGCCAGTGGAGCCGGTGCCATCGGTAACCGAACAATTGGATCGGCATCACTTGGCGGAATGCTGATCGGAACCGTCTTCGGTGTACTCATTATACCCGGACTTTATTACTCCCTGGCCAAGTTGGTAGAAGGCAAAGACCTTCTAAAAGGAGAATCACATATCCCTGTATCTGAATCATTTGTCAATGAGCCTACTAAGGCTTCATTATTGAAGAAGATTTCAAAATTGAACGTTTTGCTGAAAATGCAAAACCGCAAAAAAGATTAACATGAATCCATCCATAAATTATTATACACATTTGTTCATGCTTGTTTTGATGGGTCTATTTGTAAGTTGCAATACACCCAAAATCGAATCAAAACAAGCTAACAAAAGCGTACCTGAACGCTTCCAAGACCAAAGGGTATCGAACAGTATAAGTGTAGCTGAGATAGATTGGCGCGCCTACTTTGACGATGCCCGAATAAACGCCCTAATTGACACTGCTTTGCAAAACAACCAGGAGTTGAATATTGTACTGCAGGAATTGATCGTCAGTCAGAATGAAATACTAGAAAAATCAGGTGAATATTTACCTTTTGTCCATCTCGGAGCAGGTCTCGGGGCCGAAAAACCCGGACGGTTCACGCGAGACGGTGCGGTAGAACATAGTTTGGAAATTGAAGAGGGAAGAGAATTCCCCGAGCCTTTGGGAGATTTCCAATTTGGAGCGGTGGCCAGTTGGGAGG
>CAJXUM010000492.1 GCA_913060855.1 uncultured Lewinella sp.
GGCATACGAGGTCAGCCTCGGTCTCGTGGGCTCGGAGATGTGTATAAGAGACAGGGGTGGCGCCATTCAAAGCCCTGATTTTCCATATCAAAGAGTGGCGCGTTATAATTGCCCGCGGCGAATAGGATCGTGCAGCCTTTTCCATCAGGCCCTCCCGTTTCTGTTAAATCAATCAACTGCTCATATTGCAAGGTGGACAAGGGCGCAAAGACGGGTACTGGCCCCCAACTATTGGACATAATATGTGCCCGCCGGCCGACGTACTCAAATATTTCAAACATTAGATTATCATCTGCCCGAAGATCAAAGCGAATCGGCATAAAAGCACACCCCGGCGCTGCGCCAACAATACCGGCTCCATTCTCCTCCCCTATCGCTACCCCGGCTACGGGCGTCCCATGAAAATCACCTGCCCTAGCAGAAGGATCTGGCAAATTATCGTTATCAGCAAAGTCTCTCGCCCCCACAATCTTCCCCGCTCCCTGAAAATCGGGATGCGACAAATCGAAGCCATCATCCAAAATACCGACGATGATATCTCGTTGCCCTTTCTCGATATCCCAGGCCTGTATAGCCGCTACATCGGCCCCTTCTACCAGCTCAATATCATTACTACTTTGTAAATGCCATTGCAAGCTAAAGATGTCATCCGTAGGCCGATGGAAAGACTCATAACGATTGATCAAATTGGGTTCGGCGAAGCGCACGGCTGCTAATTCAACCAAGTCCATACATACCTTCAGGGGATTCTTCCCAGCCGAAGCCGTTACTTCCAACAAATAAACATCCGGTAAGGCAGAATAGGCTTTTAAATATTTCAAACCATGCCCGGCCAATATAGATTCCTTCTGCTTCAAGGATATCTTCGCTTCAAACCCCAAAATGATTTTATCCGTTAAATAATAGCGGGTCCCTGGATCTCCCACTGGCCGATAGGCATGATGACAGACACATTCCAGTCGCTGACTATTACGTAGTATGGACATCATATCATCTTGTTCGAAGTCACGCGTCCGGATCTTGTACACATTATCAAAAACACGCTTTAAGGTTTGGACTTCTTTCATCTCATTCACCTCCTGTATCGCATTAGGCGTCGAGAGAATGGCGGTAAAGAAATCGGCTTCTTTCTCGAGAGGGATGCGGTGCTGGCCGCGGTAGAGGTGGGTAGAAGTGGGCATGGGTGATGATTTTAATAAATTTGTAGGATTATATATATTAGAATTTTGTAGTATAAAGGATCAAACGCAGATTAATTCAAAAAAGTTGGATAGCACAAAATAAATCTTTTGATACTATCGTCAATGGGACTAAGTACTTTAGCGTATAATGTTTTTTGTAAGAACGAGGTACAAATTGTAATATGTCAAATACTGTGGCTAAATTCCTAGAAACAGATCAACGCACCATCTACGCCCTACTCATCGGAATAGATGACTATCCCAAAGTAGGACACCAGCTCAAGGGCTGCAAAAATGACGTGCAAGCGATGCAAGCTTTTTTGGAAGAATATGCCCTAGGAATAAATCTCCAGATTCGATGCTTAGTGGATGCTGCGGCGACCCGCTCGACTATCATTGACGCAATGCTCAATCTACAAGTAGCGAAGGCCGGAGATAGCTGTTTGGTATTTTATAGTGGCCATGGATCGAGGGGAGAAAGTCCGCCTTTTTTCCAGCATATTGACATCGATGGGAAGATGGAATCGATCGTCTGTTATGACAGCCGTTTGCCGGGGGGGAAAGACCTGACTGATAAGGAGCTCTCTCATTTGACTTGGGAGATCACCTACGATTCGGTGGCCAGAAAAAATAAAGAGATTCATCTTACCACGATATTCGACTGTTGCCATGCAGGAGGGAATACGAAAGAGGGGGTGCAGGAACGAGGCATTAGTGATGGTGCAATCCCATCTCAGCTAGTCAATTATCATGGCCACCAAGCTTTTGATCGACAACCCACCTCAACAGGGGTGCTCTATACACCAAAGCGGGGGCCACATATCCATTTAGCTGCCGCCAAAAGTACAGAAAGGGCCAAAGAACAAGTCCTGGATGGAAAACGAAGAGGAATCTATACTTATTTATTGCTAGAATTATTGCGGTCGCATCGAGCTACCTTGACTTATACTGAATTGCAAAATGCGCTATACATCCGATTGCAAAATGAAAAGGCCGGTCAAACCCCGCAGGCTGAATTTATACTCGAGCAAGGAGATACATCTACTTTTCTACAACTGGCACCTCTTCAGCGCCCTGCGGCATTTGTCGTCAGCTATCAGCAGGAATTAGCGGCGTGGGTCATTAATATGGGGCAGGTTCATGGTCTGACTCCACAGAAAGCTGCCGAAGTAAGCTTTTCCCTACCGGCGCTCGGACGATCTCTTTCTCTGGAAAAAATACATCTGTCTCATTCCACTTTGGCCGATATTGAGCATGAGGATAAGAAAAGCGTGTTTTTAGCTTATTTACAGGCGCTCCCCGAGCCTATTCTTTCTATTGGAGTAGATCCAGTAGCCGACTACTTCCCTTATTTGAGCGGACATAATTCAGCTTATTTTAAACTGGTAAAGGACGCCCCGCACCTAGCCCACTACCTGGCCTTTGACGCCCATCAACTAGCCATTCGTCATAGATCAGAAGATTACCTACTATATAAAGATACGCAGGCCTTCAGTGACGCTATCGCTCCGGACTACATTCGAATACTTGAGAAAATAGCTAAATGGTCCCGATTACAACAACTACAGCAGCAACATTCCTACATCAAGGATCAACATTTTGAGTTGGAAATCTGGCGACAGTTGGGTGCCGATGCTTCAGTATCAGAAGACACGGCTCCGAAAGAGAAAGTACAGCCTTCAGCTAATGGGATTGAGTTTGATTACGTTTGGAAGAAGCATCACCGTCGTCAGCGGATGGAATGGTTGGAGCCAGCTGTCCGAATTCGTTTTACAAATCGAAGTGGGAAAACATTATATATAGCAGGGCTTTATCTACAGGCCGATTATAAGATCACGGACCGCTTCTGCCCTATTACGGAAATTCCTCCCGGTAAATCTCTGGATTTTCAATACCGAACAAAAAAAGGGCGCCTTTATCGTTCCCTATTTTTGTCTATCTACGATGAATTAGAACAACAGGGCATAAAACGTATTAGCGAATACCTAAAGTTATTTATTAGTTATAAACCTTTCGATATTAATCCTTGGAAACAAGATGGTTTATTTAGTCGTTTAAGTCCAACAAGCGTTGATATCCAGAAGACCAAAGGAATTGGGAGACCCGAAGATCATGTTTTAGGAGGAGATCGTGATTGGCGGGTAATCGACATAAAGCTACATATTCAAAAAAATTCCTAATCCAAATTTTAAGATTATCTTTAAGCAACACTTATTTAACCCAAAATGGCAAAAGAAGGCTTCATAAATGGATATGCGCTGATCATTGGCGTTGGAGGAGACTTACCGGATACGATTGCAGACGCACAAAAGGTATATGATACGATCACTGATCAGGAAAGAGCAGGCTACCCAAAAGAACAGGTGGTTTTATGCTTGGGAGAGAATGCCACGCGTGCAAAAGTATTGACCGCTTTCCAGACTTTACAATCAGAAATAGAAGCCGATCAAAATCAAGAAGCAACCGTCTTGGTTTACTATTCTGGGCATGGCGGTTTTGACAAAAACAAGCCTGCTACTCCGTTCTACTTTTTAACCCATGCTTACGATACGTCTGATTTCTCCGGCACCTGTATAGAAGGTGGTGAATTCTCTAATTTGCTGTCGGAACTTCCCGCTCAAAAATTGATAGTGCTATTGGATTGTTGTTACGCCGGTCAATTGAAAGCGAAAGCTGGGCGTGAGGATGAAGACGATGACATCTTCTCTTCTCATCTTCAACAGGATAACAAACGAATGGTCAATGTCTTAGATCAGGGCGCTGGCCGAATTATCATTGCGTCTTCTACAGCCGATCAAGTCTCCTATATTGGAAATCAGGGCTTGAGCATTTTCACTGAAGTCCTAACGGAAGCTTTAGCGGGTCAAAATACAAAAAAGGAAGAGGCACATGTTAGCTTCTCAGATGTATGGGGACATTTAGGTAAAGAGGTGAATAAGCGAGCGCAGGTGTTGTATCAACAGCAGCAAGATCCAGTGATCAATGCGCAGGATGCCACTTTCTTCTATTTGTGCCAAAACCAAATGGAAGCCGTCGTGGAAATTCCAAAAGTTTTTATCCTCAATGCCCCAAAGGATGATGGTTATTTACAAGATTTGAACAAGCAATTGAAGGGGATGGCGCGCCGGGGCAAGATCACTCATTGGGACCCCAATAAAATTATTGCGGGCAATTCTATCTCTGCCACACTCGATAAAGAGCTCAATGAAGCGCAAATTGTTGTATTATTGGTCAGTGCAGACTATCTAGCCTCCGATCGATGTTATGATATACAGGAAAAAGCAATAGATTTGGGTAAAACGATTTTACCTGTCATTGTTCGACATTGCCTTTATGAAGATGATGACTATATCAATGATCAGCCAAAGCTACCCGTGCAAGATGGAGAAGTTGTCCCTATATCTGCCTGGGCCCATTCCGATGAGGCTTTTGCCCAAGTAGCGGCTTATATTCGGGCCAGGGCGAAGGAGTTGCAAACACCTTGAGAAAATAACCCTCCGGACGATATTAGGTTTACAAACGTATAAAAGTTCTAATTAAAACATATAGTGGGTAACAAGCTCAAAATATTCTTTCATTACCACCCCAATGACGAAAAACACTTCAGTGACATTTTCAAACAACTTCCACGTAGTATAAGAAAAGAAACCATCTGTGAAATCCTTCATCCGGGATTAATCAGCGCAGGCCAAGACCGAAAAAAGACCTATCAAAACTGGATAGACTCCTGTACTTTGTTTATCCCTATTTCTACTTCTGACTATTGGGGTACTGATTTAGGAGAAGCGGAATATATCCCTATTCATGATCAGGCTTTAGAGAAAGCGGATAAATTGACAACAATTCCGATCATTGTCCAATCTCATGTTGATGCCGATGAAATCTATGAGGACTTACAGGTACTTCCTATTAATAGAAAGCCCATTAGCACTATTGCAGATGAATATGCCCGCGAAGAAGTTTGGAAACAAATAGCCCAAGAAATAAGGAGCAAAGTCCAAACACTCTCCAATACCACCAACGACAATAGTGACCTAATCCAACTTTTCTCCGAGAGTATCTACCGGCTCAACTATCGAGAGCAAATAGATCAAGTGTACGATCACTATGAGACCTTGTCTCATGATTTCAATCGATTAAATGTACTCTTTTTACAAGGAACGCCCTTCTGTGGTCATAATCTACTGATTGATATACTCCGGAAAGAATATCAAATCGAGATGGAAACAGAACCAGAGGCCATTCCGCTGGATATGACCAATCTACAAGCCAAAGGTTTATGGCGTGAGTTGAAAACTGCACTGCTACTCAAAGATGTGCCCTACAATAAACCGGCGGAAATTGCCCAGAACATCCATCAGCGCTTGGAGATTGAGCATATTGTATTACGTTTTGAAAACTTTGGACAGTGTGATAGAG
>CAJXUM010000493.1 GCA_913060855.1 uncultured Lewinella sp.
GAGATCAGCCTCGGTCTCGTGGGCTCGGAGATGTGTATAAGAGACAGGTCCTGATGATATCTTACTTTGCATAATCAGTCCCATAGTGTAGTCTTTATTGTTAATGTTTGGGTTTAGTCTTACAAATATATAAAAAACATATTAAAATAAAAAAATATTCAATTATTTTATTGTGCGTTGCACGAGTGGGGGGAGCGTTAATAAGTTATTGTACTTACTTAAAAGCCAATAAGTTGCAAAAAAAACAAAAAAATGAGTCAAAAATATAAGGCCTATGATATCCACTGTGGGAAGTGTGATAAGTATATATTAAGCTATCACAAGTATGGTTCTGGCAAAGGGATTTTACGCTTATATTTAAAGAATATAATTGCCCCAATTGAGTGGTCTAATATACAGGCAACCAGCATAAAAGAGGTCAAGTCACTACAGTGTATGTCTTGTTTGGAGGTATTGGGAAATCCAATAATTAGCAAAGGTAAAAAATGGGCCTATCGCATGAGAAGAGGTTATTTCCACCGGAAGTTGCAGAAAAAATAAATCAACTTTTCTCATTTTTTAACAAAATTTTAAGGATTGGCATGAGTACAAAATAAGAATCGTGGTCTTATCCGGGTGTAAATCATTCAGAAAAAATTAAAACCAAAGGATCATGATTCAGCAATCTTTCAAGTTATTTTCTTTGTTCTCCCTTGTTATCGGACTGACATTTGTATTTTCTTCCTGTGAAAAATCTGAGGGAGTCACTTCCGACGATACTATCGAGTACACCACACAAGCCGTTTTTGAGATTCAAGAACGCTCCGGTTGTGGACGCGGTGGCTGTTTTGAATTCGTCTTCCCTATCACCATTGAATTTGTAGATGGATCGACAGCAGAAGTAGAGGATTATGAAGGCTTAAGAAGCACAATCAGAGATTGGAAAGAAGCCAATCCAGATGCAGAAGAGCGCCCTAACCTAGCTTTCCCGCTTGAAATCTTAAGCGAAGACGGAGAAATTCTAACCATCGATTCCAGAGCAGAGCTACTTCGAGCAAGAATCCAATGTCGCAGAAACTTCGGTAGCCGACCTCATCACGGTAGAGCAGAGCGTTGCTTCCGATTGGTGTACCCTATTACACTAACCTATCCTGATGCGACCACAGAAGAAGTAGCGGATCGTAGAGCGCTAAAGCTAGCCGTTAGAGCATGGAGACAAGCCAATGCTGGTTCAGAAGAGCGTCCTACTTTAACCTATCCATTACAAGTAGAAATGACGGATGGTACAGTAGTAGATGTCGACAGTAAAGAAGATTTACAAGCCTTAAAGGACTCCTGTAGCGAAGAAGGATAATTTTTCGGGTAATTAATATACTCGACGCAAAGTGGTTTGGGAAACTTCCAAACCATTTTGGTCAGTATATACTGGTCCTGAAGAGGGTTTGCTTTCCCAAACTCTTTTGGCGTCAGTATAGTCTGCGTTTTTTATGAATAAGCCTTCCCGGGAATTTCCTGGGAAGGCTCTTTACAGCCTATACGCCAAGCAAGTTTAGAAGTTGAGGGTTGAAGGTTTATATAAACGTTCAACTGATCAACCGTATTTGTCAAGCAGTATGAACCATTATTGTAAAATCAGCTTCTTGCTGATAGATTGTTGAGCTTGTCGAATCTCAATGAAATAGATCCCTTTTATCTGATTGCCAATATCAACTCGGTCTCTGAAATCGCCGCTAAAGCGCCCCAACTGGTTGCGATAGACCTCCACGCCAATACTATTAAAAACTCGAATACTGGTAGGCCCTTCTTCGGGTAGATTGAATCGCAGTTCAAACAAACCATTCGTCGGATTCGGAAAAACATTGAGTTGTTCAATCTCCAAGTTGTTGACAATCGGCATATCGATGCCCTTCGCCTCTTTCATTTCCGCGGCTTCCGCAGCGGTCACATCTTCCATTTCCATCTCTATTTCCTCCACTACTTCTGCTTCCTCTTCGCACTTTTTACTCGCTGCTAGTGATAAAATCGGGCGTTGCACTTTATTCACTTGACCATTTCTAAAATAGGTAATAGCTATATTATCTCCCACTTCTCGATTATTGATCGCCACTCGGAGATCGTGCCAATCATACATCGGTGTTTTATCAATAGTCGTAATGATATCTCCATCCATCAATCCCAATGCTGATGCAGTAGTGCAGTCGACTAGGGCCACTATTACTCCATTGACATTCAAAGGTAATTTCTTATGGACAGGGCTGACTCCAAGAAATGGATCCTCTTCACTGCTGAGCGTTCTTTTTTCACCGTCTCCCTGCTGTCCAATCGACACTTTGCGAGAACGTTCCTTCCCTTTTCTTACAAAATTGATCTTGACTTTTTCGCCCGGTTCCAGCTGATGTAGCCGATCAGTCATTGTATCTCCTTTCTTAAAGGGTATGTCATTAAATCCGGTGATGTAATCAAAAACAGCTAGTCCAGCTTTATCCGCTGCGGTTTTCGGAATGACAGTAGTAATGTAGTTGCCGTAGCGGTTTTCAAAACCTAAGAATTGGGCTTTCTTCTTAGAAACATGGCTGGAATGCACCCCTAAAAAAGCACTAGATTGAGCCAACACTAAAAAGGGGAAACTCAGTAAGGATAAAAGTAATAACTTTTTCATAGTCATAGAATTTAGCTTCCTCTATTCATTCGGGACATAGAATAGACAGAGAAAAAGGTGTTAAATACGATACATACGAAGCAACACTAAGTTTGGATTTCGGGCTGTAAGTTTTTTTCTTCACTGCATCTACTTGACGTATAGTCATTTGGAAAACATCCGACCTATTCTGGTTAGCATATCCTGAAATTAGCAGCTAGTTGCAAAACCATTTTTCTTAACTAAATCCTATGGGTCAGCTCGAGAAAACTCACTACCTTCGCACTGGTATTGATAACATTCTACAAAAGAGAGCATATGGAATTATTAGTTGAGATTTTAGGATGGATTGGCTCCATCTTACTAATTGGAGCTTTCTTGCTAAATAGCATGAATAAAGTTGACACACAATCTACTTTTTATCAATTGATGAATCTAATCGGAGGAGTGATGCTGATTCTAAACTCCTTCTATTATGGAGCCTTACCTTCCAGCTTTTTAAACCTCATTTGGTCTGCCATCGCGATCTTCTACCTGGTCTTAATCCTAAAGCGCAATCGAGAATCCATCTCTGATAAGATGGTATCTGCTCATTCCGGTAAACAATAAACTCCGCTAGTGGCCAGAAAATAACGACCACTGAACGGATAGGGAAAGCAGAATAGGTTATATCTAGCCAAGTTTCCGTATATTCATTGCTGCAATCATACGAAACGAGCATGTATAGTTTGCTATCATAAAAAACCCATTTAAACAAGACAATGCGAAGGCCTTACTATTCATTTATCCATAGGGGATTATTGCGCTACCTATCTGTCTCTTTTGTACTGATCAGCCTTGTCTTTTATGGCTGCCAGAGCGATTCAGGGGAAAAAACTTTGCCCAAAGTAGTAGATTTCAATTTTCATATCCGCCCCATTCTTTCCAATAACTGCTTCACTTGTCATGGCCCGGATCCAAGTGGTCGTGAGGCCGACTTGCGGTTGGATACCTATGAAGGGGCGACTCAGTTACTAGCCAATGGCCATGCGGCTATTGTACCCTATAAACCCCAAAAGAGTCAGCTTTTCCTCCGAATCAATAGCCATGAGGAAGACTTTGTCATGCCACCAGCTGAAACCAAGAAAACCTTGAGTAGCCATGAAATAGCCCTACTCAAAAAATGGATCAAGCAAGGCGCTAAATGGGCACCTTATTGGGCCTATCAAAAACCTAATGCACCCGATTTTCCCACCAACCTCCAAAGCGCGGCACCTACCGAAAAAATCAACTTTCTACTAGCAGAAAAAATCAAGGAGCAGGGACTTACAGCGGCTCCAGTAGCGGAAAAATCAACCCTGGTTCGCCGACTTTCCTACCTTTTGACGGGCCTACCCCCTGAGGTAGAAGTGGTGCAGGACTTTATCAATGATGAGTCGCCTGAAGCCTATGAAAAATTAGTAGACCAGTACCTCGCCTCGCCTCATTTTGGCGAACGCTGGGCTAGGCACTGGATGGACCTCGTTCGTTACGCAGAGACCAGGGGGCATGAATTTGATTATCCTGTGATTGGGGCCTGGCACTATCGGGATTACCTGATTCGGGCCTTCAATCAAGACGTCCCTTACAATGATTTCATCAGCGAACAATTGGCGGGGGATTTATTGCCTCAACCCAGATATGATAGCCAAGGTATACAGAACGAATCTGCTATTGCGACTTGCTTTTATACCCTGAGCGAGGGTTCTCATAGCCCGGTCGATGTGCGGCAGGATGAAGCCGATCGCATCGATAATATCATAGATGTAACCAGCAAGACTTTTCTAGGGGTGACCGTGGCCTGCGCTCGTTGTCATGATCACAAATTTGATCCCATACCAACGACTGACTACTATTCACTCTATGGTATCTTTGAAAGTACGCGTTTTGCCATTGTGCCGGCCCACACTCCGATGCAAGCCATGGCCCAGGTGGATAGTCTACAAGCACTAAAAGCCAAACTTAAAAACTTCATTGCGCAACAGGCACAGATTAATCCAGCCTTGAGTGTCTCCAATAAAACAGCTGGCCAAACACCCAAGAATGATTCGACTAGCGACTATCAAATAATTGGCGATTTTCGAACAGGGAAATTAGACAGTTGGCAAGCCAAAGGCGTAGCTTTTGCCCAAGCCAATGCCCTAGGCGAACCTATCTTCTCAACGACAAAACAGCAGTTACAAGGTTTTGAAACAGGAAAAGTATCTAGTCGCTTATTAGGAAAGGGACTACAAGGGGCCTTACGCTCTCCTACTTTCACGATAGAAAAGGATAGGCTACTTGTTCGCGCCGCTGGGCAAGCCTCGGAAATAAGAATCATCATAGAAAACCTTCAACTGATCCAAAATCCAATCCATGGTGGTTTAAGGAAGCTTTTAGAAGTAGATGATCAGCAAGATCACTCCTTCAATGTCAGCATGTGGAAGGGGCGAAAAGCCTATATAGAATTGGTGAATGGTCACTATCGTAAGGACAATAAAAATCACCATTATGGAATCCCTGACGATGCTTGGATAGAAGCCAGCTATGCGCTTTCGTATGATAGCATAGTTCCATCGCTTCCTCCTTTATCATCATCGCCCTCCTCTCCGCAGCAAGCCCTCCAGAACTGGCTTAGTAATCGTGCTAGCCCCGCTGATGTGGCTCAACTGAATGCACTATCGCAAAGCGGAAAACTGCCCCGACAGCATCCGATTTATGCCAATTGGATCGAGGCTAAAGCCAATGCCGAAAGTAGCTTGCGGGATTCAACCTACCTATCTGGCGTAGCAGACGGTAATCCGATTCAAAGTCCCGTTTTTATCCGTGGTGATTATCGAGCGACTACTGACTATCAAGTACCCCATCGCTTTTTAAGCGCTTTGCAGGACAGCACGCAGGTTTTCGAAAATAAAAGTAGCGACCGCTTAGCACCTGTCTCTTATACACATCTGACGCTGCCGACGAAGAGGATAGTGTAGA
>CAJXUM010000494.1 GCA_913060855.1 uncultured Lewinella sp.
GTTGTAGATAGGATTATCTGTTAGCCTTAAGCTTGTTTCCCTGCTTTTTTCAACATGATTGCCGTCCGTCGAATCATAAATCTTGGTTTTTTTCGTGATCCCACTAACTTTAGAATGGTCTATGAAAAAATCCTCCTCCTCTCCTCCAATACAACGAATGACTATTCCTTTCTGCACGGCTCCCGAGAGATGAAAGTAATCTTCAGCATCTAATCCATATAAACAGATTTCTTTCGTGTCTTGGGTCAGAAACGTTCGCTCATATAACAGTTCTTTGCACTCGCCTTCTTCATTGGATGCATACAAGCGCACCCGCGTCTGCTCATCATTGAGCCGTTCTATTTGAAAGTAATCATTTCCATATGTGCCAATCACGACTACTTTCTTAGCTAAGCGTTGGTAAAAATCCTGGGCAGTGGCCACTAAATCATCCCGTCGACTAATCAATTTTTCAATGATCACCTTTCCTTCTTGCTCGTAAATCGCAGGAGGTAAAGATTGGATGGCTTTTTCGATAATAGAATCGGTCAATTGTGCCTGCAACCATTGCGCTTCCCGCAAAAAATCTGCTTCTTCTACTTCATTCAAAAAACTGGCATCAAAGTACTTCGAATTGTCCACTAACCACTTCACACGAGGGAGCCTGGCCTTAAAATTCATGAGCTTTTTCATCGCAGGTGCTAGTAACTTTAAGGTAGACAATACGAGTCCATCGTACTTCGCAAATACCTGATCGCGATCGCGAGGAATAGGTCGATAGATTTTTTTATCATCCGCTTGCTCAAATTGTGCCCAGCGAAATTGATCATCATGTCGATCCCAATCTCCAATTAAAATATCAAACAAACGGGTACGCAAGGTAAAGTCCTGGTCCACTCGATGATGATGATCCTCCATCATTTCCTCAACTAAACTCAAGGTCCCAATTATTTCCTTAGATTGTCCAAAGCTTTCTTGCCCTTCCCAATTTCCATCCGGTCGTTCTTCCACCAAATAGACATTTCCAGCATAGGAGGGATTGAAATTGGCCAAGCGAGGTTGAGCGGGAACATAATAGAAGGCGGGATTGGTGTGATAAACGCCCGCTGCTTTGGCCATTGGCGGAACAACAAAAGCCCCAAAAGGATGAGAGGCATAGAATTGGTCCGCAATGATATCTTTCACAAAGGTCCGATTGAAAGAACTAGGTACCAATCTTCTTGGGTCTTTGAGAATAGATCGCATGGTATATTCCTGCCCATTCGTGGCTTCCAAACGCAATGAATTGGTTTGAGAACCGCCACCGCGTTTCACGGGTGCCAGCCCGCCTTTATAGGTGGCTAGGTCAAAGACGGGGAAAGACATCTTCTGCGTATAAGCATCCCGATAATGATCTCCAAAGAAAAAACGATGCACCTCACTATCGGCCGTCGTAGGATCCAATTCTTTTACGATGGTATCCAGACCGGCCTCATATTCCGGGAAAGTGGGCGGAGCTTTTTCTTCTAAGGCAGGCAAGACTCCTTTAATCTTTTTCCTAAACACCAGTCGGCCTTCTGGATGCTCATCCGCCACGACTTTAAAATCTACCCATACCGAACCGTCTTCATAAAACCGCAGTAGGCTGAAGCCTTGTACGCCACCGTAGGCAAACTGAGCCCCTTCGCCGGCATGAGCAGGACTTGTCTCACCAGAAGCCGCTCCACTGATAATAAAGGATTGGCCTTCTCTTTCTATGTATTGTAAATTATTTTCATGTCCAGCCGCAAAAATAAAATGGCCATATTTATCGGCAATATCTGTTAGTTCTTTTTGTAACACGCGGGCCTCTGGATGACTTAGGTCTTGTCGAGTCCCCACTTTCGCTTTTAAGAAACTAATCAAGGAACCCACTCCGGGTAGCGGCAGATAAGGCAGGTCCTTCAAAGGAAAAAAATGTTCCCTCAGGGTATACTTGCCGCCTCTATGGCCATTGCTGTACAAGGGATGGTGCATGACAATGACTACATTTTTGTGCCGATTCTTTTTCAGGGTTTCTTCAAAGAAATACAAGAAAGTCTCTTTGCTGGTAATCTCGCAACCCAAATTCAGCGCCGGTTCGCTCATCCAATCCATCATCCACCATTGGGAATCTATAAATACAATGACCAAATCTTCCGTCAAGTCATCTTCATCATCGGGTCCACTACAGCCATTATCGGGCTCCCAACGAATATCAATACCGGGGTAATTCTGCACGTATTTTTCTATCCGTTCGACCCCTACCCTACCCTGTTGCCAATCATTATATCCGGGCACCATAAAGGCTTTCCCTTTAAATGCTTTTAAGCTATTCAACTGGGCATCAAGCGCTCGCTCAGCATGGGCGCGCTCAGGAGAATGCTGAGCAGGAAAACCTTGGGCCGGAACATTGTCTCCTAGAAAAACGATAGAACTGCTTTCTGGCGCTTTCGCCAAGTGCTTTTGGACCAAGCGCAAAGTCTGCTCATTCTTGCGATCTTTTACATTACCTCCATTGCCTACTAGGTACAAGGTGTGGGTCAATGCTAAAGTGTCTGGCAAGGCGGGGATTGGATCGCTTATGTCTTTACTGACATTAAGTTTGTAGTTGGCACAGGAAGAGAGCATAATAAGGAGGAGGAGGAAGATACATCTTCGGCCAATTCTATCTACATACATAATGGGTGTTTATTACGTGATGTAATCAAACAACAATCGATGGTATTTTGCCTACTCGGCTAATTATCATCGATTGCCATTATATTTTACACTTATTTTATTGGCTTTGCTATGAAGTTATTTTATCGGACTGTCTTTCCAATAAGGGATAGTCGGCTTCTTTCAGTTTGATTTTAGTTGTTCGTTTGAATTTCCCTTTTCGATTCAACAAGAAAACAGCGGTTTGGGTTGATTTTTGTTCTGAGCAATTAAGCAGTGAAAGTTTTAAGATGAGCTGCCAAATCTGATGGCATAAGTCAATGTATAATACCACAAGCATGTTTGGGCAACAAATAAATACTGAGATAACTATGGAAGCTACCGTTAGGGAGTAATTACTAAGCTGCTTTGCTAATTTATTTTTCCAGCTTTAGCACTTTCCTTCAGCTCTTTACTCGCAACAATAACGACTTCTACTCGACGGTTTTTTTGTCGATCGGCATCGGTATCATTCGATTCTACGGGTTGGTTTTCGCCATATCCTTGGGTTTTTACGCGGATGGTGCTCACCCCTTTTTGGCCCAGATAGTCGGCGACAGCCTTGGCGCGCTTTTTAGACAATTGCAAATTGTACCCTTCGGAACCTACATTATCAGTATGTCCTTCTATCACAATATCCGTTTTCTCATATTCTTGTATGATTTCCGCCATCTCTGCTAGGTTTTCACGCGTCGCTGCACTTAGGGCATAAGAGTCAAAGTTGAACATCAATCCCGAGTCAAAAGTTACTAATATCCCCTCCCCTACTCGCTCTACTTCTGCTTCTGGTATTTGTCGCTTAATAGCTTTGGCTTGCTTATCCATATATTTGCCGATCATGGCACCTGCTGTTCCACCAATGGCCGAACCAATGATAATACCTACCGCCGTATTGCCAGATTTTTTCCCAATGATACCGCCGACTATGCCTCCAGCAGCACCACCAATGACAGCTCCTTGGGTCGTTTTGCTAGTATTACAAGCAGACAGCAGGCTGAAAATTAGGCAGCAAACGGCAATACGTATAGTGAATGGACTCGTTTTCATGGTGTTCTATTTTATAGATGATCAATAGTAGACTTTGAAGTTGTTCCAAAATAGATAAGTACGTGGATAATTTACCTCCATCCACCCCATTTCAGCATAAAGTTTAATCTTTTTTTGCAGAAAACGAACATCCGCAACAAAAAGGAGGTTCAAAAGGTGAAATCAGAATTCAGAACTAAAAAGATCTATGCTAATTACTAAAAAAGATATTGAAGAATTATCCCAAGTTAAGGATTATCCCAGTGCATGCATTTTCATTCCCACTCATCGATCTGGCTTCGATAAGGCCATCTACCGCTATTAATACAGCACAGCTGATCTGCTAAAGACACCTATTCAGCAATAGCATTCACCGAAGTCTTTTAGAAACATACTGCCTTATTAGAATCGGTAGACCTCTCTAAAAAACTTCATTTAAAAATAATAATTATGCGTGGACTGGTCATTACACATTCTATTACACAGCGAGATGAAAAATCATTGGAAAGATATCTGACTGATATAGCCAAATATGGGATACTTACTGCCGAAGAAGAGGTCCAATTGTTCCATCGGATGCAAGCCGGCGATGAAGCGGCCTTTAATAAGCTGGTAAAGCACAATTTGCGTTTTGTCGTATCAGTAGCTAAACAGTACCAACATGTAGGGCTTAAATTAGGCGATTTGATCAATGAGGGAAATGTAGGCTTAATCAAAGCGGCTCGCCGGTATGATGCTTCCAAGGGGTTCAAATTTATTTCCTACGCGGTGTGGTGGATTCGGCAATCTATTTTATCGGCACTCAATGACAGGGGTAGAAAAATTCGTCTACCTTCCAATCACTTGAGCACTACTCGTAAGCTCAAACGCGCCATCGCTCAATTTCAGCAAGAAGAAGGACGAGATCCCAATATGGCAGAATTAGCAACGAAAACTGAACTCTCTTTGTCCGCTGTCCAAAACAGTTTCAATAATGAAGTGAAATGCGCCTCGCTTGATGCACCGGTACAAGAAGGAGAAACGGTATCGATGGCTTCGCTTATTGAAGATGATACGATTAATAGTCCTGATCACTACCTGGTCAACCAAGCTTCAAAGAAGGTCGAAGTCAAAACTTTATTGGATTGTCTAAGAGCGAAAGAAGCTACAGTCATCACTTTGTACTTTGGTATCGATCGCAAATATCCCAAGAGTTTGCAAGATATTGGTGAATACTTAGGTTTGTCGAGAGAGAGAGTAAGACAAATCAAAGATAAAAGTCTAATTAAATTGCGAATGCACCAACGAAGAATGGCAGCATCTGTATAAGAAGGTTGTTCTCAATTTGAGCAACTATTCTACAGGTTGAATCCCTCTTCTATTTTTTATCCAATTTAAAACCGATATGTTTTTCACCTTTGGTACCGTTTTTACGCTGTTTTGGTTAGCGTTCTGCATTGTCCTAACGATCTATTTATCTAAATTGAGTTTGAAAAAAGAGTAATCCCAGTTATAATAAGCGATACTTGTCTTTCCAAAATCAGCTAAAATTTCGATTACTCCTCTTTTCAAGTATTCGCTCCTTCTCTCCTTTTATCTCGGTTTGAGTCTAAAGGTTCAAAACTAAATGTTACAAGTATTCAATGCTATCTGGTATTTCTCAAAAGAAGGAACCGACTTACTCCAATCTATGTTAGCATATGGTTGAATATTTTCTCATTCCTTTCTTTTATATTTTTTGCTCATTTTCCCTTTATTCAAATTCTTTGCCCAAACAGCGTTCTCTCATCCAGGCCTCCCAGTACACTAGAAGTTAAAAAAACAAGCCTCACGGCGCTCTAAATCTGTCTCTTATACACATCTGACGCTGCCGACGAAGAGGATAGTGTA